>NZ_JAUBQR010000367.1:0-3296 GCF_036701385.1 Microcoleus sp. Pol12B4
ATAGTAGAAATAGATTCCGGTTCAGGCAAAATACGCACGCGGGCGAATTTTAAACCGCTGACTCCTTGTTGTGATTCTACCATGCCCGTCTGAACTTTGGACTCTACCCAACCTTCGCGAGACAAGTAGCGCAAGTATTGCTGATATTCTTCCCACTCCTCCTCGGTGGAATAAACAACAGTCAACATCCCTGACTGGGTAATTCGCTCTTGTGCATCTTTGTCCACGGCTTTTTCAATCCGCTTTTTGACAAGTTCGTAGCGGATGTCGCGAGTGCCTTTGACATCAAACATTTTTTCGGTATTTTCGTTGTGAAAAATGTCGATCGTGGTATTCTGCACTAAGACTAAATGTGCGAGTTCCATGTTAATTTGAGACTCGGCTTGCAGGCGAAAAATTGTGCGACCGCAGTCGCAAATTGCTCGCAGTTGTTCATACCGCAAACTGTGCAGGTGAAACTGGCTAAATTTAGGATCGATCGCTTTTCCTACATAAATCATGTGATCCATGCCATCGGTGCATTCGATGTCGCAGTAGTGGGGCAAAATTTGCTGCATTTTTTCTTGCCAGCGGGCCCAAGTTTCTTGGAGTTTGGTGCTGATTAAGTTCAGCATTTGGTCGTAGCGGTTGCGATCGCTGTAAACGCAGTTATGTTCATTTTCACAGGCTGCCTGGTAAGCTTTAACAGCTTCCTGAACCTTGGGCCCGCACTGCACAAAATAGTCAAAATATACTTCTAAATGCTCGTTTAAATACTCGGCGGCTCGCACCTCCATATCGACTGTTACTTTTTGTTTTAAATGCTGGATGTAGTCGAGCAAGTCGAGCCGCAGTTGCTCGCCGAGGTGGGTAGTTTGTGTTTGGCAAACAGCATCAGCTATGACTAAAGCTAAGCGAAATTGTTCCAGCAAATCAGTTTGAATGGCTCGGTTTCTTTCGTCGCTAGAACCGCGAATGTCCGAAATTCCGTACAGCGGATGAACGTCAGCAAATACGATTGTTTCTGGAGGTAGTCCCCAACTTCGCCTTTCTGCTTCTTGGGCGAACCGCCACTCGACTGCGGGGTGGATGTTGTGAATGTGGGTAAACCGCTCCTGGATGGCTTGCCGCAGGGCTGCAATGAAGGCGGGAATGAGCTCTTGGGCGTGTTGAGCGTCAATGCCGTTAAAGTGATTGGGCCGATCGCACAACAGCCCCACGACTCCCAAAATCCGCTGCCCGCACCCCTCACGGGTGACGGATTTGACTACCAGGGGCACCAGCAGCATCGATCGAGTTCCCATTCTCCGCAAAGTTCGATCGCACTCGGTTTCGCACTCCCTACGCAAGTCTGGCACATTCCAAACTTGATTTGCTGCTGTGGCCTTCAAAAAGTTAGAAGCTTCTAGGGAGTGCATTGAATAAAGAATCGGCTGCAAATGTTGACCGTCTTTTGCAACTAATAGCTGTACCTGATCGCCGTCGGGGCGCAGCAACAAAGTGCCGTCAGCATTGAAGAGCGATCGCAAACACCGATCGATTTTCTCAAATTTGTCTGGCCGCAGCATCGAATCTTGATCGATCAATAACTGAGTCAGCCGCCGAATTTGCTCCTGCACAGTGACATCAAAACCTTCTAGCAGCAGCAAACCTTCTACGCGATAATTATCCAACTGCAATCTATCGGCTAAATTTTCCAGTTGATTCGGCTGCATCAGCCAAGCTTCCCGTTCCGCAACAGGCATTAATCTTAAAGAAATATCCGCAAATTCATCTATTTTTGAGTCAATTCGAGTAATTTTTAACTGTTCCGAACCCAGCCAAAATTCTATAAATCTGGGCTCTCGGTGTTTGGGTTTTTTTACACTCGCCGTGACAGGTTCGTCTAGCACCCGCAAACCGTCGATGTCAATTTGATAATATTGCTTAAATACCCAGTGCAAAAGATGGCGGTGGTACAATTGTTCTACTGTTTTGCCGTCCCCATCCTCGAACAGTTGCAGCAGAGTGATGTCGGTTTCTGCAAACAAACCGTTGGTAGATTTAGTTGCCAAGGACGTTTCCTCCCAACCTGCCCAGCGGCAAAATGCTGCGTTAGCGTACCGCAGGGCAAAAGTTCCTGGTTGCATTACTGCGATTAAAACGCGGCGGTCGCCGAGAAATTGAAACAATCGCTGTAAATCTTGTTTCCACGTTTTCAAGAGTTCAATTTCAGAAGATTGACTGGGTACTTGGCCCGCCAAAGCTTCCAGTAGCTGTTCTATACTTGGTTCGCTGGGCAGATTGTTACTGTCTTGCTTTGTTGGGACGATATCTGTCGCTGGCAGTGATTTTACGGAGTTGTTGTTTTGATGGGAAGACGATTTAGGAGTAGACATGAGTAAAACACCTGAAAGCAGTGGATTTTGCCAAAAAATATTAGCGATCGGCGATTATGGCTTTGTAAAGAACTTAGATCCTGTTTGTAAAGTTTGTGTATGGGTATGGGAAACTGGGTTTTTTCTCGGACGATGGGCCCAGGGACTTTTACTTTTATTCACAAACAACCTCTCAGTCTCGACGTTATAGGTGATATTAACGTGTTTACCGCCTGGGGGGTAACACCCATTATAAGCGGTACACAGTAGCGGATAGTGTCAGCAACTAATGCTATTTGACTATGATGCGAGATCTAGAGCAGGTTTGGGTTGAATGAAGCACAGCCCTGGTAATTGGGAATTGGGAACTGGGAATTGATAGCTTATACGCTCGCGTAGGCGAAGTATTGGTAATTGTAATTAACTATAGACCAGCAGGTTGCTTGTAATTAATTGAGGAAATAAAAGTTGCGATCAAAATTCAAACATCCTTGCTATTTGGCAATGGAATAATTAAAATGTATAATACAGGTAGCAGGATTTTTTAAAGGACATAGTTATGGCTTTAACGGTTAACAATCTTATCAGCGATGTGGCAGGATTTCCTGTATTTGCTGGCGGCGGGCCACGTCTTTTAGCATTCGCTACACCCGATGAGATTAACGTAGGGAATGGAAATTTGTCCTCTTTTCCCTGGGGAGTTTGGGGACTTGATGGCAACGATACTATAGGAGGTTCATCGGATTCCAACGAACGTCTGTTAGGAAATAATGGCAATGATATTATCGGTGGTGGCGGCGGAAATGACATAATTTACGGCGGGAAAGATGACGATCGCCTGGATGGAAATGATGGCAACGACGTAGTTAGGGGCGACGCCGGAAATGACCTGATCTTCGGAGGGTTCGGGAACGATATCCTGCGGGGAGGGCAAGGAGACGACGATTTAGAAGGCAATGA
>NZ_JAUBQR010000368.1:0-3292 GCF_036701385.1 Microcoleus sp. Pol12B4
CATCCGTGACGATACTTAGTTATTTTTAAATAGATTGGCTTCAGATAACTACAATAATTGTCGAGCGGTGCTAATCGATGTTCGAGCTAGATTTATTTTTTTACTTTGAGATTCTTGCATATCTTATGGGATTATCGGCGACTTTAGCCTTGGTGTCCGCGATTTATCTCAAGTGGCACCGAAGGCCTCCCAGTCTACCGCTAGCCCAAGAGCAACGGCAGTTGGCAGAATTAAAGCCCGACGATTTATCTGCGGGATTGAAAATGCGGAAAAACTTTTTGATTTTCCCCAACTCAAATCTGTGGCCGGCAACTGACAGCTTCTTGGGTAAAGTTTTAGGTATGAGCCACGCTGTATTCTTGGCCAAGCAAGAGCGCCTAAGTGTGAATTCTTCGCCTCTTTTGGGGCCTGGAACTAGCAAAACCCTAAGTCTAAGCATTTCGGGTTCGATGGGAAACAATCCCGATCGCCCAAATGCCGAGAATCCTCCCAGAGTTAATGGTTTCGCGCAATTAGAGGAAGATTTGCTGGGCGAAATCCTAGCAGGTACTGATTCGCCGGGGGGAGCACAATTCTTTGATGCCTTAGTTTGCCACTTAGCCTCAGCACTCGGAGTTCGCACCGCCGTCGCTGCCAAATCGATTAAGTCGAAGGCACGCACCGATGCTGCTGCCGATAGATTGCAACTTATCAGTTTTTGGAGCGACGGACAGCAGCAGCCAAACTTTGAGTGCGACACTGCCAATACTCCCGAAGCGCAGGTGCTGCAGGAGGGAATGTATTCCTGTCCCGACAACCTCTGGGAAACCTTTCCAGAAGACCGCAGACCGATAGTTACAGGTGCGCGCAGTTTCCTGGGAGTCTTGCTGAAAAACTCTTACGGCGAACCTTTAGGCATTATTTGTATTTTCCACGATCGACCCTTGGTGGAAGCACATCTTGCCAAATTCCGATTAATTCTCAGCATTTTTGCGGGACGGGCCGCAGCCGAATTAGAGCGGCAGCGCCTAGAAGCAGCACTGTCCACTGTAGAAGCGAAATACTGCGCCCTGGTAGAACAAATGCCCGCTGTCACCTACATTTCTCCCCTCAACCGCAAGGCTGCCAAACTTTACATCAGCCCGCAAATCGAGACTTTTCTAGGTTATTCTGTAGCTGAATGGAGAGCAGATCCCGACCTGTGGCTGAAACTTGTTCACCCAGAAGACCGTGACCGCGTGTTAGTGGAAAACGCCACACAGAAATTCAGCGATGGAGAAGATATCTTCTGCGAGGGGTCGCTGGTTTCAGAATACCGCGCGATCGCCCGCAACGGTCGAGTAGTCTGGTTCCGCGATCAAGCAACCGCAGTTCGCGATGAAGCAAGCAAGTCTGTCATCCTTCAAGGCGCCATGTTTGACATCACCGAGACTAAAGTAGCTGCCAGCGCGCTACTAGAAAGCGAATACCGCTATTACACCTTGGCAAAAATACTGCCTGTCGGGATTTTCCGCGCCGACGCTGCCGGAGATTGCTTGTATGTGAATGAGCGATTTTTGGAGATGGCGGGACTGACTGCGCCAAAGGCACTAGGCGAAGGTTGGGCGCAAAGTTTGCATCCGGAAGACCGCGAGCGTGTTTTAAACCATTGGTATCGCGCTGTCACAGACAAGTTGCCCTGTAAGTTAGAGTATCGCTTTTGCAACGGTGACTTCACAACCTGGGTATTTTGGCAAGCAGTGCCAGAAATGACCAAAAGCGGGGAAGTTCTAGGCTACCTCGGCACGTTGACCGATATCACCGATCGCAAGCAGGCAGAATTCGCGCTGCAACAGGCGGAAGAGAAATACCGCAGTATCTTTGAAAATGCGATCGAAGGCATTTTTCAGACAACGCCCGACGGACGCTACCTCAGCGCTAACCCTGCTTTGGCGAGAATTTACGGCTACGAGTCGGCCACCGAATTGATCGCGAATATCCAAGACATAGACCGCCAACTCTACGTCGATCCCAACCGACGCGTCGAGTTTTTGCGCGCGATCGAAAAACACGGTTTTGTGTCTGAGTTCGAGTCCCAAGTTTACCGCGCTGACGGCACTACTATCTGGGTTTCCGAGAACGGCCGGGCAGTTCGCGACCCTGACGGAAATTTACTTTACTACGAAGGCACTGTCGAAGATATTACCCTCCGCAAAATAGCAGAAGAGAAGTTAGTACACGATGCTTTGCACGATATGCTAACCGGTTTGCCCAACCGATCTTTATTTATGGATCGCTTGGGACACGCGATCAATCTTTCAAAACGCCGCCCCGATATTTTGTTTGCGGTGCTGTTTATCGATCTCGATCGGTTTAAGGTTGTTAACGACAGTTTGGGGCATTTAGTGGGCGATCGGTTGCTGATCGCGATCGCGCAGCGCCTGGGAATCTGTTTGCGCGCTGGAGATACCGTTGCCCGTCTCGGCGGCGACGAATTCGCTATTTTGCTGGAAAATATCAAAAGCACCGAGGATGCGATCCAGATTGCCGAACGAGTGCAGGCGGAACTGGCAGAGCCTTTTTACCTTAACGAGTATCAAGTTTTTACCAGTGCTAGCATTGGGATTGTTTGTTCTGGTGTTCCTCCGTGTCCAACGGAAACCTGCCAACTGTCGAGTCCCGAAAATCTGGGAAATATCGATCGGGAAACTTCTTTGTCTTGCTTATCTTCCGACTCTCCTGTTCCCAATGTCCCGTTGTCCATATTGTACGATCGACCGGAAGAACTGCTCCGAGATGCAGATGCTGCCATGTATCATGCTAAGGGATTGGGCAAAGCTCGCCACGAAGTTTTTGACTTAAGTATGCACACTCGCGCCGTCGCCCTTTTGCAACTGGAAAACGACCTGCGACGCGCTTTAGACTCCCAGGAATTTCAGCTTTACTATCAGCCCATCGTCTCTCTAGTTACGGGTAGGATCAGCGGTTTTGAAGCGCTGCTGCGGTGGTATCACCCGGAGCGGGGTGTCGTATCTCCTGGCGAGTTTATTTTAGTAGCAGAAGAAACTAGATTGATTATACCTATTGGCTGGTGGATGATGCGATCGGCTTGTCATCAGATCCACGAGTGGCACCAAAAATTCCCAGCGAATCCGCCCTTGACTGTCAGCGTCAACCTTTCTAACCAACAATTTAAACAACCGGATTTAATCGATCGCATTCGCGAAATTTTACAAGAAACTCAGCTTGACCCCCGCACTTTAAAGGTAGAAATTACTGAAGGCGTCATCATGGAGAATGCCGAATCAGCAGTGGCTATCCTCGCGGAATTGAA
>NZ_JAUBQR010000369.1:0-3285 GCF_036701385.1 Microcoleus sp. Pol12B4
TTGACTAGATTGTTGACTGGTCGGAGGAATTGTTGAGTGAGACTTTGATAGGCAATTAACATCCCGATACTCAAACCGCCGTTCATCACCCGCAAGCCGCCGACAACTAAGATAGCAGTTGCCGCTAAGGCCGTTAAAAATGCTGGTAATATTGACAGGATTTGAGTGGGTATAGCCAATTCTTGCTGGGCGTTGCTCATTTTCGCATAGTACCCGGCAAACTTAGAAAATAAATCGAATTCTAAACCGCTAGCTTTGACAGTTTCAATAGATTGAATGCCTGCGATGGCAGCACCGCCAACCTTACCTGTTTCCTGAGCTAATCTGGTGTTAGCATCGACGCGGCTGCGGGATAAAGATTGCAGTGCCAAAAAGTTTAAGGCTGCAAAAACAGCGGCAACACTGGTCAATACCCCGTCGTACATCACCATAATTATCGCATAGAAAACCATCATCACCGCGTCGATCGCAGTTGCAGCAAGTTTGCCCGATAAAATTTCAGCAACCTTATCATTAACTTGGCAGCGACTGCTAATTTCACCTGCAAACCGCTGGGCGTAAAATCCCACAGGCAAGCGCAAAGTATGCCAGAGAAACTGTCCCGACATCGAAATTGCAAGCTTGTTTGCCAGCCGCCGCAAATAGAAAAGTCGCATTCGGGCTAGCAGCCCTTGAACGGCCGCCGCAAACAGCATTCCCAATATTAAAGGTCGCAGCCACTCGTGACGGTTTTCGACGAGAATTTCATCTACAAAAATTTGCGTAAATGCCGCGCCAGCCAAACGGGGAACAGTCAGTAATAAACCAGCAATTAAACAAAATGCGATCGCCCAGCGCGAACTTTGCAATCGGGAATCTAAAGCACGGGCAATACTCGGTTTTTTCCCACCCTTTTTAAACTCCGGCCCAGGCTCAAAAGTCAAAACAACGCCAGTATAAGCAGACTTAAATTCTTCTAAAGAAACAGTCCTCGGCCCCGATGCGGGGTCGTTGAGGTAAACGCGCTTTTTCTTCATCCCCTCAACCACCAAAAAGTGATTGAAATTCCAAAAAACAATAAAAGGTGGCGGTACAGCTTTCAACTCTTCGACAGTTTTTTTAAACCCTTTAGCATCTAAGCCGTAAATTCGGGCTGCTTTAAGGATATTAGAAGCTTTACTGCCATCGCGAGAAACGCCGCACTCGCTTCGCAATTGGGCTAAAGGTACTGGGTGTTGGCAGTAACTCAAAATAATTCCTAAAGCAGCAGCACCGCATTCTACTGCTTCCATTTGTAACAGGGTGGGAGTACGAACTCGCCTTAATTTGCGCGGCATAAAAAACTTGTCAATCCAGGGAATTCTCATCGGCTATTAATGGGTAAAATGACTGATGAATGCTGACTAATACTCTCCTTAACTCTCGTTCCCAGGCAGAGCCTGGGAACGCATGGTGCGAGGCAGAGCCTCTTGATCGCCATTCCCAGGCAGAGCCTGGGAACGAGAAAGCGAGCGTGACCGCTGTCAACTGTCAACTGTCAACTGTCAACTGTTAATAAACTCCTGTCAAAGATCGAAAAATAGGAATCACGTAAGAAATCGGCGCTAACTGCCCGATTTGAACCCGAACTAGCGCAGTAGTACCGGGGGAAATCTTGAGAGGAGGCCCGTTCGAGGAAGACCATTTGTAACCGCTGATAGTGTTCGGATCTGGCTGCAATTCCACAAAAACTTGCACGGTAGCACCGCCACCAGCGATGCTTTTCGCGATGCTGTCAGCCAAATTTTCATTGCCGATAATTGCCGACATATCTTGATTAGTAACCGGAAAAGGAGAAACTTGGGTTACTTTGCCGACAATGCCGCCGTAGCGTTCCCGCTTGACGACGCTAGGGGTAACTTGTACAGTCATTCCCGGTTTAATTCGCTTGCCATCTCTGTCAGCAAAATAAACAAGACTGACCATTTTTTCGCGAGCATTTTGAGATTCAACTGTCCCGATCCTTGTACCGATGTTCAGCATTTGACCTGCAACAGCGCTAACTTCTAAAACGCGGCCGTCGTATTGGCTGGTAATTTTGCTGTCGGCTGTCAACTGATTCTGCAAGTGGGCAATCTTGCGTTTAACTTCCTGAATTTGATTTGTTTGGGCGATCGACTTCTCTAAATCTTGTTGAGCAAGTTTGACCGCTTGGGTTTCCATGTCTTTAATCTTAGTTTTGATTTCGTCAATTTTGTTCAGGTTTTGCAGGTACTCCCGTTCGGTGTTACTTTTCTGAACTTTAAGTTCTTGGAGATTGTTTTTAATTTCGTTAAGGCGGTTGAGATTTTGCAGGTACTCCCGTTCGGTATTGGTAGCTTCAACCTTGAGTTGCTGCCTGCTGTTTTTGAGGTCGTCAATTTTATTGAGATTTTGCAGGAATTCGCGATCGCTATTAGTTTTCTGAACGTCGAGTTCCTTTAACTGCGTTTCAATATCCGCCAGTTGCATCTGAGAGTCCGCGAATTCCTGTCTCGCTTGCAGCATTACATCCTCGCTGATCGCCCTCTCTTGTTCGTAAAGAATGCGACGAGTTTCAAACCGCTGCTGTAAAGTTTCCACCAAAGAAGTGATGTGCTGTTTTCGCTGCAAAAGACTGTCGCGTTTTTTGGCGATCGCGGCCAGAGTTTGCTGCCGCAATATCGGTGCAACTTGTTCTCGCCGCAAACTTTCTTCCAAACTTTGGCGTTTTTCTGCTAATGCTGTCAGAGTTTGCTGTCGCAGTACCGGCGCAATTTGTTCTCGGCGCAAACTTTCTTCCAAGCTTTGGCGTTTTTGCTCTAATGCCGCCATACTTTGCTGGTGCAGTATCGGTGCAACTGACTCTCTATTCAAGCTTTCTTGAAGGTCTTTTTGCTGCTGTTCGAGGGTTTTTAATTCCAGGGCAATTTGCTGTTTTTGCAGCTTATTAGTATCTTGTTTTTGCCCTTGCAGTTGGGCTAATTTGGCTTTTTCTTGTTCTAGCTGCTGCTTGAGGTATAGTTTATCAATTCTGCCGATTTCTTGACCCCGTTTAACAACATCTCCCGGCTTGATATTCAGCTTTACTAATTGGCCGGAACTAGCAGCTTGAAATTGCACGACGCGGCGGGGCAGAAGCAATACGCCTTGACCGGAAACAGTCAGCGGAATTCGCCCGATCGCACTCCAAACCCCCGCAGCGGCAACTAAACAGCCAATAGCAGTTAGTGGCAGCCACGATCGAGGACTAACCACCTGCATCATTTCGTCGAGGCGTTCCGGTGAAGATAAGCGATCGATCGCTTC
>NZ_JAUBQR010000046.1:0-33657 GCF_036701385.1 Microcoleus sp. Pol12B4
CACTAAAAAATTATAAATTTATGAAAAATTGTATTAAAATAAGAAATAGGATTTATAATTCGACGATCAATTATACCTGCTTAAAAAAGCCGATCGCCAATGGCTGACAATTCCATTCAAGAAAATCGCTTATCCCTTGCCCGCGCCAGTTTGCGCGAAGCCCTGGCGCGCTATTCCCACCTGCGCCAAGGGAAAAAAAACTCGAATAATACAGAATTAGAAGCGGCGCTGCAATATCAGTTAGATATCTTAACTTCCACCTCAGAAAAACTAGACCACAACATAATCCGCATTGCTACTTTCGGCTTAGTCAGCCGTGGCAAGTCAGCCGTATTAAACGCGCTTTTAGGTCACAAAATTCTGCAAACAGGCCCTCTCAACGGCGTGACTCAGTGGCCACGTTCCGTGCGCTGGAGTGTGCCTTTATCCTTCCTTGAGAGCGAGGAATCCCCCCAACCCCCCCTTGGCAAGGGTGGGACAGGAGGGGTGCAAGTAGAATTAATCGATACTCCCGGACTTGATGAAGTTGGCGGCGAAGTGCGCGGCGAAATGGCGAAACAAGTAACTCGCCAAGCTGACTTAATTCTGTTTGTCGTTGCAGGCGATATCACCCGAACTGAATATCAAGCACTGTGCGAATTGCAAACAGCTCAAAAACCGGTAATTTTAGTTTTTAATAAAATTGACCTTTATCCAGAATTAGACAGAAAAGCTATTTACCAAAGTTTGCAAGCGCTGGGAAATTCTGAAGAGTTAGCAGCCGCTGCGGTAACAGAGGAAACAGATAGCGAAAATTTGTCCGATCGCCCAAACAACTCCTCCGATAAATCTACTGCCAAATCACCGCCTAAAACTTCCAAATCTTTAGAAATAGTCATGGTAGCTGCCGAACCAGCGCCGGTGCAAGTGCGGGTGGAATGGTCCGACGGAAGAGTCACTAACGAATGGGAGTCGCCGCCCGCGCAGATAGACGAACTCAAACATAAAATTCTCACAATTCTTAACAGAGAAGGTCGATCGCTCCTCGCTCTAAATGCTTTAGTTGAAGCTAGAGATGCCGAAGCAAACATTGCCCGTCACGTTCTCAAATTGCGACAAACAGAAGCCGAAGATTTAATCTGGCAATTTGCAAAATATAAAGCTTTGGCTGTCGGTTTAAATCCAGTGGCATTCTTGGATGTAATGGGAGCAAGTGTCGCAGATTTAGCCTTAATTCGCTCTTTATCCAGACTTTACGGCTTACCCATGACTGGTTACGAAGCCGGAAAACTTTGGCAGACTATTTTCTCCAGTGCTGGCGGCGTACTTTTGGGAGAATTGGGTAGCAGTTTCCTCTTGGGATTTGGCAAGAGTGCGGCCGCTGCGGCCCCGCACATCGGCTTTTCTACTTTTGCCGGAGTCGCTGTCACTCAAGCTAGTTTAGCAGCTTACGGAACCTACGCTGTCGGTCGCGCCGCCCAAGTTTACTTAGAAAAAGGCTGCACCTGGGGTCCCCTGGGACAAGATACGGTAATTCAAGAAATTCTCGCCACCATCGAGCGTAATACAATTATCGATCGCTTGCAGCAAGAGTTTAAAATTGGCAATTAAAAATTGCGCTAGTAGTTGAGTAGGGTAGGTCAGCAGATGGTTATTTGTCAATAATCGAAGAGCTAGGATCTGACGCACCCTAATGCTTGTACTCTTATAGAACCCTTTTGAGATATTTGGTGACAAGCTAAGAGCACAGGAGTCTAGAATTCCAGAAATAAATGTCATACTCCAGCAGCTTAACCGACTCATAGTAGGAACTTATCGAACTCTTACTCCCACAAAAGAAGAAAACTAGACTTCCTCGTTGGAGTAAAAGGCAAATCCTGGATGGGACTTTTATCAGCTCAAAAACGGCTGTAATTGGTGTGATTTCCCTAAAGACTTCTCTCCCTATTCAACCGCCTCCTGGCATTACAAACAATGGCGTTCTGATTGTGTATTAGAACACACCATGTCTGCTTTACATGGACAAGTGCGACAACAACTTTAAAAAAACAAAAGTGGACGCGCTTACTCATCATTGACTCGCAAGCGGTCAAAAACACCTGCAATGCCAGTCTTGAATCCAAAGGGTTTTGTGATTACAAATGCACCAAGGGCATCTATAGGCAAGGAAAATCAAGCTTTTTAGCCACTATTTCCGTTTTCATTCTGATCTCGGTTCAATTCCTGTAAGTTTCTGTACGACTGCTTATTTACCCGCAATTTTATTGGTCACTGAAATGAACCCGACTATTTTAACTCCTTTGCAATAGCCCGAAAAAGTGCCATTACCTCATCATCATCCTTAGGTTTTGTTAAGCCAGAACTTGTTTTTACAATCACCATATTTTCTTTCGGATTAATATAGATATACTGCCCCCAAACACCTACAGCACTGTAGTCTCCATTAGAATCTGTAGGAACCCACCATTGGTATTGATATCCCCACTTACCATATTCCTCTGCTGTCGATCCAACTTGCAGATAGGGGCTATCTGGGGCAACAGACTTTTTAACCCAGGCTTGGGGGATGATTTGTTTTCCGTTAAAGTAGCCCTCATGGAGATAGAGTAGCCCAAACTTGGCGTAGTCTCGCAAGGTAGCATTTAAGCAGCAAAATGTCAGTTCTGTATTGTGATTATCTGTCAACCATAAGGCATCTGATTCAGCACCTAGTGGTTGCCATAGTTTGGTTTGAAAATATGAGGAAATACTCTGTCCAGTTACTCGCTCAATAAGCAAACCCAATACCTGTGTGTCTAAACTGATGTAATGAAATCTCTTTCCCGATGGATAATCTGATGGAAAGTTGAGAACAACTTTTTTAATTGGCTGCATATATAGAAAAAGCTGGGGAAGTAAATTGTTTATATCAGAGGAATCGTCGTCATAGTTCTCGCTAAATTTGACTCCAGAAGACATCTGAAGAATATGTTTAATAGGAACATTTCGATAGCCTGAGTCTGCTAGTTCGGGAATATATTTTGTGATTGAGTCATTGATACTATCTATGTATCCATCCGCGATCGCAATTCCAACTAATGCTGATGTCAAGGATTTTGCCATCGACCAAGAAGTATTCTTATATAAAGCACTATTCCCTTTAAAATATTTTTCATAAACAATCGTGTCATTCTTTATCACTAAAATACCAGTTGTCTCTGTCTTTGTTAGCAGTTCTGACATTTTATAAAATTGACCTTCAAACTTATAAAAAACATCTAAAATGTGCAGATTTTCTTTGAAAAAATATGGGTTACTAGAAGATTTGATTTGTTTGCTTGGGAAAATTTTTCCCATGTTCCGAAAGTTTGTTGCTCGCTTGTTAGGGTCAAACAAAGATAGCTTTGGATAAAAATAGAGTTGCCAAACAGAAAATAAAGAAATACATACTATAATTATCGAAACAACTGTCCAAATTAATAACTTATTCTGATTGGTTAACATATGATTAAAGTTAAGTAGAACAATGAGGAATAAAGGCTGGCTTGGTGTAAGAAGATTGTCGCTCTTTTGCGAATTTTAAAAATATCGCAAAGCTCTAGCAAAAGCTGAAAGCGAAAATGAATTAACAGCTCGATCGTATTTTATTTCGGGATTGACATTTATTCCTTGAGCAGTCACAGAGAAAATAATGAAGAATACAATTACTGCTGGACAGATCCTAGCCAGAAAAAATCTCATTACTATCTCCTTACAGATGACGTGTTCTCTATGGCCAATCCAAGACTCATATTAGAATGCCAAAAAGAATGATGAATAGTAGTTTTTTTTGATATAGATCAAATTTGATCTATATCAAATTTCAAGCTATCCAATTCAATTAGGCTTGCCCTGGTTGCGTTGATGCCTTCTGCGTCTCTTACGGAGATTGCTGAGAGTTTCTTGTCGGATTCCTAAGTAAGAAGCAATATGACCGAGATTAACCCTGTCTTCAATGTCTGGGTATTTTTGTAGTAATTGCTCGTAGCGCTCGTATGCTGTCAAAGAAAGGAAAGAAATCAAGCGCTCTTGAACATCAATATAGTAGCGTTCAATAAAGAGGCGGCTCAGATTTTGCCAGATCGGATCTTTACTGTAGAGATATTGGAGACTCTCGTAGGTAATCGAGAGGAATTTACAATCTGAGATCAGAATAATACTTTCTAGACTGGGTTGGCGATACGTAAAACTGAGGTGTGAATTTACAATATCCCCCTCAAACCCAAACCAAGGTATAACTTCTTTCCAATTATCATAGTGGACTGCTCTAACTACTCCTTCCAAAATGAAATGGAGATGGTTGCAAATCTGACCCCGTTCTAGCAATAAAGATCCTTTAGGCAACTCTAGGGGGTATGTAACTCTACGAAGTTCTTCGCGTTGCTGTGGGTCTAGAGGTATGAGCTGATTGAAGGTCTGGAAAAGTTGCTCCTGCATTCCTTATTAACCCTTTGTAAAAAACCTAAGAATTTTTAACTACTTAGCTGTCTAACAGCTAAATTGAGCCGCAACCGATCGCTACTAACTTAACTTAAAAATATCACAATTTGGGGTAAAACCGAGATACGGGCTTTCCGAGGAGATGACGTAAAATTTTGTAAGTAATCGAAATTTTGGGACAGGGTAGCGAAGCTATCACTAGCCACAAAGTAGCAATTAAAACCCTTATTAGGCAAGCATTACTGGCCTTAATTGCACTTTTTTACACATATCTCGGCTCAAGGTCAGAGGGAAATTATATCTATTACAAAGGAGTTTTTTATATAAGCAAGTTATTCAGCATAATGTCGAGATTCTTAAACTTTATTACTCGATATTATTTTAAATAGTGGTTTCAATACTCATAGTCATATCATCTGATTTAGTAACTATAAATCCCCTTTTCTAAAAACGGTAAGCCTACCCTGAAGGAATTTTTTATGAACTTTTGGGAGTAAAACTTCGCGTTTACCCATTTACAAAGAAATGAACTATCAACGAAAGAAAAAGTAAATTATCGAGAAGCAAGGTAAATCGTATCCCCTCTTTCATGCAAGTGTACAGAGAACCCCTACAACAAGCTATACGACTTAGTTTTAAAAATTGTAGAAACTTGTTTCGTGGTAAACAAAATCCAAAGAACTTTATAGAACCTCTTTGACTCTTTTCTTAAACAAGAAAGCCGACAAAAAAGCCGTCTCACATAACTCAATATCCACAAAATGATAAATCATGGGGCGATGGTGGCAAAAGGGTTCAAATTAATATGGCACAATGGTTACGGTTATAACAATAGATATCAAATTGGTTCTATACCCTTGTCAAAAAAGGATGCAACTATAGGTAAGCTCCACACCTTAATAGTAATTGGAGACTCCTAATTCTTTAATCGAAAATCGAAAATCGAAAATCGTATTACCGTCTCGCGATTCTAACACCTTCCCTAAAATGGGCGATTGTGGCAATTACCGCTATAGAAAAGTAAAATATTCTAATCAGCCAAAAACAAACCCGCATTGACCAAGTAACAATAGTCGGAGCAATACCTGTGAACTGTACAAATCTGGAATTAACTTTTTTTTCAAAGCTGTCAAGATCTTTCATCTCCGATTGTTTCGCTGGAATAACGGGAAACTGACCAGTATATACATAATAACCTATAAAACCAGGCACTCCTACTTTTCTATTCAAAAATGAGTTAGTTAATGTTGCAGTTTGCCGAGGCGATAATTTATCAGATTCTCCTACTTTCTCCAACCAATAATTATATCGAATGGCTGGCGTAATCATGAAAACTAAGGGAACTATAACTATCAACACAGCAGCACTAATTTTGCGACCGTATTGAGGGTGTAAAAGCCTTGTCGCCACACCCACTCCCATACCGATAAATGCAAATACTAATATATTTAACAGTTCAATAATTTCGATGCCTCTCAACAAATCGCCGATAATCAGAATTGTATATAATAATTTGTCTGCCAGTAGCAGAGCTGCCCACTTGATGAGAATTGAAACGCCTACAATAGTAGCTACAATCGCCACATACCCGATGGCACCTAGAACGTACAGTAAAATCGAACCGGCTTGTTTGAATGATTGCATGGAATTATTCACTCTTGTGAAAGTTGAGGAGTCTGATTGACAAAAAAAATTGAAATTTTAAAGCAATTTGGAGTTCCAAATTTGACTTTTAAAATTGATTAGTTTGATATCTAGAAATCAATCTACAATCTACAATCGATCGACAAGTTCCCGCGCCGCCGCTTTGGTGACTTGTGCGATCCGTTCTTTCACAACATCCTCTTCGATCGCCTTGGGGTCTGATTCCAGCTCGCGATCGATCCCCAACCATAAAAGATACTCGATATTACCGGCCGGGCCAAGTAAAGGCGACCACGTTAAGCCGCGTTGCTGCCATCCTAAAGCTGTGGCTGCCTTCCACACTTGAAAAATCGCATCAGCTTGAGTTGCTGAGTCTCGCACTACGCCTTTTTTCCCGACTCTCTCGCGCCCTACCTCAAACTGCGGCTTTACCAGCAACACCGCTTCTCGCGGTGGTGCCAACAATTCCCACAGTGCCGGTAAAATCTTATCCAGGGAAATAAACGACACATCTACTACCGCCAAATCTGCTCGCGCAGAGTCGCCGTAAAGCTCAGTAGCAGTCATGTACCGCAAATTGGTGCGTTCTTTCAAAACTACCCTCGGATCGTTACGCAAGCCCCAATCTGCTTGACCGTAGCCCACATCTACGCCGTAGACTAGGGCGGCGCCGGCCTGCAGCAAACAGTCGCTAAAACCGCCTGTGGAAATGCCGCCGTCGAGACAAATTCTGCCTGCAACGGGAATAGCAAAAACTTCTAAAGCTTTGGCTAATTTGTCGCCACCTCTAGAAACATAGCGCGATCGCTCTTTAATCTGAATTTTTGCTGCAATATCCACCTCAGTGCCCGGTTTGTCAACTACCTGTTGGTTGATGGATACTTTCCCAGTCCGAATCAAGGCCTGAGCTTGCTGTCTGGAACTGCACAAATCTAGGCTGACCAATAAAGTATCTAGTCGCTGTTTAGCCAAGGTTTTTAATCTGTACGGATAGGGTTAAGAACAGTACCAGATTAGCACTTACGCACAAGCCCCACTGCTAATTTTTGGCGATTATTTGGGTTTTGCGATTGTCGCGGGGCGATGCCCCCAGCTCACATGATGTGACTGAGATCGCTCTGAGTGTGTAGTTGGATCACAGATAAACATTCATAGAATCACACAATAATTTTTGTGACTAGCGGATGATTTATATGCAGCTAAAAGCGCTACACATACCATCAGGGCGATCGACCATGAAAACAATTAACTTTCCTATCAGAAATCCTGCCCATTGTCAAGAAAACCCCCTCGCCTTCGTCAGTGGTGACATTATTCACATTCTTTACCCCAACGGCGAAGTAGAAGCAACAACGGTCGCACAAATCGAGCTGCGCCAAACCAAAAATCCCCTGGACAAATGCCTCGTCTGGGGATGTGTTGACGATTTTTAGTACCAGTTTCAAACAAGAATGCAATTATAGGGCAGCTCCAAACCCTTAATTCATCAGTCATTCCCAATTCTTCAAATTTTTAATCTATAATTTTTAATCTATAATTTTTAATCTATAATCTTTAATCTAAAATTGTATAACCCATAAAAAAAGATCGCTTGGAGGCTGTGAAGCCAAAAAAAGCGATCGATATAAGTGCTGCTAACTGCCAGCCAAAAATGCAATTTACTGCTAAAATAACTAGCAAATTGACTTAAATATCTTGTTCGCTCAATTCGCGAATCATGTAATCAAAAGGCTGCTCCAAAAAAGGCCCAACAGACAAGCCAGCAGCTTCCACCTGAGCCTTAACCATCTCCTTCATAATGCTAATTCCCATCACCGTCGGGCCAATGGGAACGCTTAGAGAATTGTAAGTTTCCCGCAAACCTTGCAGCACGCGCTCGTCGAGCACATCGGTACTTCCAGCCACCAGGGCGTAAGTAGCATAGCGCAAGTAGTAGTCCATATCCCGCAGACAAGCCGCGTAGCGACGAGTCGTGTAGGCATTTCCCCCGGGACGGATCAGTTCCGGCTGTTCAGCAAATAGCTGGATACCAGCTTGCTTGACAATTGCCGCAGCATTGCTGTTAATCGCCGCCGCCGCCTGTACCCGTGCCGTGCCCGTTGCAAAATAAGATTTCAACCGATCGATACCATCTCGGTCTAAATACCTACCAGCAACATCATAATTTTCAATCAGGCTCGTCACTGCATCGCGCATAAGTTTCTCTCCCAAAAATCTTTATCAATACTTTGCTATCTGAGACAGACCGCCTATTGTAGACTACTACAAATCGGCGTTTGATTAAGATTTGAGATGGGATTTTCACTCTAGGTAGTCTATCCTCGGCAAACGGCAGCAAAATTCAGCGGTTTGCCTTGTATCTTCAGCCGAAAAATAATCCACAGGGCAAGAATCACGAACTGCCCGGCCGCACTGGGCACCAATTTCAAAATTTTGTAGCCATAGATACAAAATAGTGGGTACTGAAGGCCTACGATCGCCCAAACAGTCTGAAATCGGCCGATCGCCAAGACACAACCAATATCAGGAGTAAGTCATGTTCCAGACACCCCAAGAAGCCTTAAACTACATACAAGAAAATAAGATCCAGATCGTTGACCTCAAATTCATCGATATGCCGGGGATCTGGCAGCACCTTTCCCTGTACCACGACCAAATCGACGAAAGCTCATTCACAGACGGCGTACCCTTCGACGGTTCCAGCATTCGGGGCTGGAAAGCCATCAACGAATCAGACATGACGATGGTCATCGATCCGACCACCGCTTGGATGGATCCGTTCATGGCAGAACCGACCATCAGCTTCATTTGCAGCATCAAAGAACCTCGCACCGGCGAACCGTACAGTCGCTGTCCGCGGACCATTGCCCAAAAAGCCATAGACTACTTGCTTTCGACCGGTCTCGGCGATACAGCATTCTTTGGGCCGGAAGCAGAATTCTTTATTTTTGACGACGTTCGCTTCGACCAAACCCAAAATTCCGGCTACTATTACGTAGATTCGATCGAAGGTCGCTGGAATTCCGGCAAAGAAGAAGCAGGCGGCAACCTCGGCTATAAACCGCGTTACAAAGAAGGTTATTTCCCAGTAGCACCAACTGATACCTCTCAAGACATGAGAACGGAAATGCTGCTAACAATGGCAAAATGCGGCGTACCCATCGAAAAGCACCACCACGAAGTCGCCACCGGCGGTCAATGCGAACTCGGTTTCCGCTTTGCAACTTTAGTACAAGCCGCCGACTACTTGCTGACTTACAAATACGTCATCAAAAACGTCGGCAAAAAATACGGCAAAACCATCACCTTCATGCCCAAACCGCTGTTTAACGACAACGGTTCCGGGATGCACGTTCACCAGTCGATTTGGAAAGACGGCCAGCCTCTATTTGCAGGCGATCAATATGCTGGTTTCAGTCAAATGGGACTGCATTACATCGGTGGCATTCTCAAGCACGCACCGGCACTTTTGGCAATCACCAACCCCACGACCAATTCCTACAAGCGTTTAGTTCCGGGCTTTGAAGCGCCTGTAAACTTAGCTTACTCTCAAGGAAATCGATCGGCATCAGTACGGATTCCGTTGTCGGGAACCAACCCCAAAGCCAAGCGGTTAGAATTCCGCTGTCCCGATGCCACATCCAACCCCTATTTAGCATTTGCAGCCATGCTGTGCGCCGGCATAGACGGCATCAAGAATCAAATCGATCCGGGCGAGCCTTTGGACGTGGATATCTACGACCTTTCCCCAGAAGAATTGAGCAAAATTCCTTCAACTCCCGGTTCATTGGAAGGCGCTTTAGAAGCTTTGGAAAAAGACCACAGTTTCTTAACTGAAACCGGCGTATTTACCGAAGACTTCATCCAAACCTGGATTTCCTACAAACTCGACAATGAAGTCAACCCAATGCGACTGCGTCCTCACCCCTACGAGTTTGCTCTCTACTACGACTGTTAGAAGAAAATTAATAATTAAAAATTAAAAGTTAAAACTGGGCTTATACCATTTTTAACCTGTAATTTTTAATTAATAAGAACGCCGCTTTTAAAAGCGGCGTTTTTTTCGAGTTTAGAACTTCTGGATCAGAGCCCAGACTCTCCCGTTACCCGACACTATCTGGGCAACGCTGTTAGTAGTAGGGCCCTTTGTAGCCTCAGAGACATCCTCTACAGCCCATTTATTTGCTTTCTCATCAACAATAAATAAATCGTCAGGAGTAGTGCCTTCCTGAACCCTATATATCTTATTCAGAGTGAAACGTGCCTTGGCCTCAGCTTTTGGTATGCCTGTAACTTCATCAGGATCGATAGAGAGGGCACTGCCTTCTTTTAATGTACCTTTCGAGTTACTTAAATTGCGATCGTCCCTTTGAGTAACCCGCACGCCGTGAAGTTGCAAACCAGGCTCATTCTCAGAGATATTCCAGACAGCAGCTAGAACCCCACTTTTTCCCAAACCGAGAACCGCTGCACTAACAGCCAAAATTAGCAAAAACTTGAAATAATTCACCGTATTTATACTCCTTTGTTTGTGAGATTCTGCACTCATTCTAAATTAGCAATTAGCAATTAACAATGACTAAACGATGTCCGATATTTTTGTGATGATCCGCAATCAGAGTAACGTGGCTATGACTTCAGTTGATGGCATTGCGTTTGTCACTTTACTGACTCAAGAAGGACGAGTGCTGGCCCAGGAGACAGTTGACCTCTTTGAGGCAGATGTGAATTTTGATAACCTGAAGCAGGGAAAATATACTGTAGTTGTCAGACACGAAGGCGTTGAACCTCGATCGGCAACCTGTAGTGTTACAATCACCCATGAAGATAAAGTAATCATGCTGACATTTGTTTACTTGGAGCTAGAACGGGTGCTGCTCCGCATTCAAACTTCAACCGAAGAAAGACTATGACCGTGAAAGTTACTCCGCCAAATTCAATTAAAATGTTTCGCTATCGAGTACATTTCTTAGCAAAAGACCTCTGGAGGGAAAAAAACCCGGTTTGTCGGATGAATCTGGCTTTACAGTTAGCTGATGTGGCGACAACTCTGGCTAGGTTAGAAGTAGAAGAGGCGCGAAAATTTCAACAAGAGTCTGCTAGTGTTGAGACCCAAGACTCGACGGAACCTGAAAAGTTTTGAGTGTATGAGGTTGCTTTGTGTGCTCCGCGCAACCCTTGCGTGATAGCAGTTTAAAAAAATAATCTAACTGTAGAAAAGCTCCCAACCCTGATAATCATCAATCATTTTTAATCTACAATCTAAAATCTAAAATGGTATGACTCGCAACTAAAAACTATTGTCATTGGTTGAGCTAGTAAAAAAACTGTCTGTATAAAATTGACTCTCCGTGCTAAACAATAACTTTCTGCCTTGCGAGGTAATTGGTTGTCCAAAAAACTGCGTTACACTTATATAAGTATCTTTACAAAACAACATAAAAGCATGACTGTTGCCTATCCCCGCAAGCTTCGCAACGCTATGGGAGCGCGCGAAATTTTAGCTAATGTAGTGCGCGATCGCGAAATTCACCTGATCACCCTCAACCGCTACCGCTACAGCGAACAGCGCAGTTGCAAAGACCTCACGGACGTGATCGAACGGCTAGACGGGGAACCGGCCGAACTCGTGCGCGACCTCTCCCGGCACATTTCCGACGAAGCGCGACACGCGATGTGGCTCACCGACTTGCTAGTAGACTTGGGCCAAAAGGTGGGAACGCCACCGGGAGTCTCCTATATTGACGAATTTGATCGCCTGCTGGACAAAGAGCAATACCGCAACCTCGATGACGGTATAATTGCAGCCTTAGCCGCAATCAATGTCACCGAAAAGCGGGGCTGCGAGTATTTCTCAGCGCACATCCACGCCCTCAAACAGGCTCCCCAAACCGCAGAAAACATCAAAATCCGCGAAACAATCGAAAAGATTTTTCCCGAAGAAGCTGGTCACGTCCGCTGGGGCAACCGCTGGCTGGCCCAAATCGCCGACAAAAGCCCGGAACACCGCCAGAAGGTGGAACAGGCAAAGCGCAAGTATGTGGCGATCGAACAAGCAGCATTTGAATCGGGAATGGATATCATGCTGGGGGCAGAACTGCGTCGCGTCACCCGCCTCGTGGACATTGCCAACACGATGCCGATGTGGGAACGCCCGCAATACCTGATGGAACGCTTGCCCGCAACTCTGCTGGCCCCCGATCTCCAAGTGACCAGAGTTGATGTAGCTCAGCGCGCCTGGAACCGCGATCCGCAGGCATTTATGGAGAAATTGGTACCCATGTTCCTCAACGGCTTGAATACCATTGAGAAGAAGCCGGCGGCGACTAAGCCCAAGGCTTAAAAACGATCGCGAACCTGGTTGAAACCGCTTTGCAACTCAAACTTGCGTCTACCTCAGTAAACAAGCGAGATATACTGGTTCCAAGGCATAGCCTTGGAACCAGTTATTTAAAGTCATAATTTTAAGCTTTAGCAAGTAAACTGATTATTGGAATAGTTTTCCATCTAAATATAATCATGACTACCAGCGAGCCGAACATACAAACAGCTTCCGCAGAGAGCCTCTCAAGTGAAAGTGCGATCGCCTCCGAGCAGGTCGAAAAAGCCACAGCCGTCACCTATGCAGAAGAAATTGAAACTGTCATCGCCAGCATGGCTGTAGACCAAAAAGTGATGGTCGGTCAAAGTGAAGCTGGCGGACATCTTTGGAAGTTCAAGTACGGCAGTGTCGAAGTGTTCGTGCAACTTACGGGCGAAACCGAAGATGATACCTTGACTGTTTGGGCTTTTGTACTGCAGTTGCCAGCGAAGAATGAAGCTCAATTAATGCGGAAAATTCTAGAAATGAATTGGCTGTCTACTTTAGAAGCTCATTTTGCCATTGTTGATAATCAAGTTGCCGTAGTATCGACTCGGACGATGGCGGAAATCTCGGCCGGGGAAATTTCTCGGGTTATTACTATTGTCGCCACGATCGCCGATGATAATGACGATATTTTGCAAGCAGAATTCGGTCTGTAGTCATTAGTTAACAGTTAACAGTCAACAACTAACAGTTAACAGTTAACAGTTAACTAATATGCAGGCCCTGCGATCCAAGCAATAGTGATTCCCAGCCCCAAACCTACAAGCACTTGAAAAGGAGTGTGTCCCAGCAACTCTTTCAGGCGAGCCTCATTAAGGTTGTGATCTTCTTCAAAAAACTCGTCAATAATTTGGTTGAGGATGCGAGCTTGCTTGCCTGCTGCTTGGCGGACGCCTGCTGCGTCATACATCACAATAATTGCAAAGATCGCAGCGATCGCAAAATCCGGACTTTCCCATCCCATCGTTTGTCCCACTCCAGCAGCCAAAGCGCCCACAAAAGACGAGTGAGCGCTGGGCATTCCCCCCGTTGTTACCAAATACCGAAGATTAAACTTGCGATTTTTGACCAACTCGATCGGCAGCTTCATGATCTGAGCCGCCAGACAAGCGAGCAAAGCAACCACGAGTACATGATTGTTTAAGATGGCGCTGCAAATTTCCTGCATAGTGTTTGGTATTTCTAGTTACTCCGGCTGGTAATAAAATCGGCTATCGCCAGCAGCGGTAGAGCTTTGCTCCCAAACACTGCCAATTGAGCCTTAGCATCAGCAACAAGCTGCGAAGCTTGGCGCCGAGACTCCTCAATTCCCCACAAACTCGGATAAGTGACTTTTCCTGCTTGAACATCTTTGCCAGCAGTTTTGCCCAGTTCTTCTTGGGTAGCAGTAATATCCAGAATGTCGTCAATTATCTGGAAAGCCAACCCAATATTTTGAGCGAAACGCGACAGCCGCTGCAAATCCGCAGCAGACGCCCCACCCAGAATTGCGCCACAAACTACGCAGGCCTCTAACAGCGCCCCTGTTTTGTGAGCGTGAATGTAATTCAAAGTTTCCAGAGAAACATCTGTCTTTCCTTCGGATTCCAAATCAACCACCTGACCGCCTACGAGTCCAGCAGCACCCGATGCCCGCGCTAAATGGGCGATCGTCTGCAACACCTGCCGGGGGGGTACGTTCTGAGTTTTAGTGGCGATAAATTCAAAAGCATAGGTCAGCAAACCATCGCCAGCCAAAATGGCAATATCCTCGCCGTAGACTTTGTGGTTGGTCAGTTTGCCACGCCGGTAGTCGTCATTGTCCATTGCCGGCAAATCGTCGTGAATCAGCGACATCGTGTGGATCATTTCCAAAGCGCAAGCTGTGGGAATTGCCATAGATGTAGTGCCACCGGCCAGTTCGCAGCTAGCCAGACACAGGATCGGACGCAGGCGCTTGCCCCCCGCTAGCAGCGAGTAGCGCATTGCTTCGTAGATTTTCTCTGGGTAGATGACCGGCAGTGCACTGTCGAGAGCTACCTCGATCGCCTCTTTTCGCTTGACTAGATAAGTAGATAAATCGAAAGAGGATTCCGGTTGGGACGAACCCATTTCTGTTGCCAATACCATCCCTTGCTCTCTTGTACTGAATAATTACGTGGGATATTGTGAGCCGTTCGGGTCGATCGTGCCGACTTTTACGGCGGTAGTTGCTCGAACTCCGAGCATCAATTAATCATTCTACGGGTGTTGTTGCACAGAAAATCTTTGAGTTTTAATAACTTTGTCAAATTACCAGTCAATCTAAAATCTACAATCTCAAATATCAAATCCGCTGCTGCAGTCTGGCCACTTCCAAAAAGCGCTGCACCGCAGCCGTTGGATCGCTGCGCCAAATCAGAGCGATCGCCACAATGCAGGTTGATTCTGCCAAAGATTTGTAAACAACCCCGTTGCGCTGGAAATTTTGCATCGACTCAGGGACGATCGCCACTCCCATCTCGGCGGCTACCAGACTCACAATGGTTTGCATTTGAATTGCTTCTTGAGCTGCGATCGGGCTAAAACCTTCTTGCTGACAAAGACTGACGATCGCATCGTACAATCCCGGAGCCTGGGAGCGCGGAAATAAAATCAACGGTTCGGTAGAGAGTTCGCGTAATTCCACCTTCGCGCGATCGGCCGCCGGATGCGTTTCTGGCAGTGCCACGATCAGCGGTTCTCGAAAAACGATTTCAGAATTTATCCCATATTCCTCAACGGGAGGACGCACGAAGCCGATATCAATTTGCCCGAACCGCAACCGCTGCAACTGTTCCTTGGTCGTCAGTTCGTGCAGTTCGAGCTTGACGGCGGGACACCGAGTGCGAAAGGCCTGCAAAATCGCTGGAACCACGTTGTGTGCTGCAGAACTCACAAAGCCGATCGTCAGTTGGCCGAGTTCGCCCCGACTGGTTTGTCGGCCGAGTTGAATTGCTCGATCAACTTGCTGCAGAATTTTCCCGGCCTCCTCGAAAAAAACCTGTCCCGCAGCCGTTAACTGCACCGTCCGCTTGGTGCGGCGAAACAGTTGAAACCCCAACTCTGCCTCCAAATGCTGGATTTGTTGGCTCAGCGGAGGCTGGGCAATATGAAGTTTTTCGGCTGCACGAGTGAAATTCAGTTCCTCTGCAACTGCAATGAAATAACGCAAATGCCGAAGTTCCATAGCTCCCCAATCATTTATATTTTTAAAGTATCAATGATGAGTTAAACATATATTGGACATTTATGAAGACATTTCATACAGTGATTAATAGGCGAAGTTGAGAATTAAAAAATGGCTAATTTGGATATCAAAATTAGAGAAGCAGAGCTGGCAGATTTGGAATTAATCGTAGATTTTATTTCAAAAAAAAGCGACTTTGATGGATCTAAAATTTTCTTGGCAGCAACAGCAGATAAATTGCAGCCAACGTTGTTTTGCCAGCCTCCGCTAGTGCGGGTTTTGTTGGCGGAAGTTGCGGGAAAAGCGGTAGGATTTGCTTTTTTTTATTCCTCCTATTCAAGTCTTTTGGCGCAGCCGTGTCTTTGGCTTGATGATTTATTTGTGCAAGCTCCTATGCGCGGTATGGGAGTCGGTACAGCACTGTTAAAGTATTTGGCACAAATTGCTGAGTTCACAAATTGCGGGCGGGTTGAATGGACTGTTAATACTGGCAATGCGCCGGGAATTGCTTTTTATGAAAAGCAGGGAGCGCGGATTTTGGAAAATATCAGAGTTTGCCGAATCGATGGAAGTGCGATCGCCCAACTCGCTAACAAATAAGTTGGTTGGTTTTCTGAAGAAGGATTTTTTTTTAATTAACTGCAGAGACGCATAGAACACAGAGAAAGAGAAGAAAGGCTCAGGGTAATTATCATGGCACAAAATTCTTGGAATTCAGCTCTTTATGAGCAAAATCATGCTTTTGTTTGGCAGTACGGCGAATCTCTTTTAAATTTACTCGCTCCGAAGGCGGGAGAACAAATTCTGGATTTGGGCTGCGGTACGGGACAGTTAACTGAAAAGATTGCTCAAAGTGGTGTTTTTGTGCAAGGTATTGATTCATCTTTGTCGATGATTTACACGGCAAAATTTAACTATCCTCACATTAACTTTTCTGTCGCAGATGCGAGGATTTTTCAAGTAGAAGAGCCATTAGATGCTGTGTTTTCTAATGCGGTCCTGCACTGGATTAAACAACCGGATGCTGTGATTAATTGTGTAGAAAAAGCGCTAAAGCCGGGAGGGCGTTTTGTGGCTGAGTTTGGCGGTAAGGGGAACGTGGAGGCGATCGTCCGCGCACTTCTGAGTGTTTTGTCAGAAATTGGCTACCAGCAGCCTGAAGCGCTTAATCCTTGGTATTTCCCGAGTATTGGCGAGTATGCTGGGCTTTTGGAAAAGCAGGGATTTGAGGTGGGTTATGCGGTTTTGTTCGATCGCCCGACTTCCCTAGAAGGTGGCAACGCGGGTATGGTAAATTGGATTGAAATGTTTGCTGGCGCGTTTTTATCGGGGTTGTCTGATGATGTGCGATCGCAGGTAATGAACTCCGTTGAAGAGCGTTTGCGGCCGATGCTGTACCGCGATGGTAATTGGATTGCAGATTATCGCCGAATTCGTGTTGTTGCTGTCAAAAATTCCTATTGACAAATATAAGGCTACAAATCTCCCCGATTTGAAGCCTTCGTCCACTCAGTATCCCCATCGCGCCGCACGCTAGTCCCAGTAGTTATTTTCTTTCCCTATTGTAACTGCGCTTTTGTGTAGATCCCCATCAATTATCCCCTGCCAAAAACTTACGACTCAGGCTTTTCGGATGTTCAATTTTACAGTCATATTTTCAGGCGTAAGCCGGCCTAATAAAAAATATTGTTGGTATGATACTTAGCCTCAACCAAAATAGACTCTTCCTTAACAAATAATAATCTAAGCTGGCGCTTCCATAGGGAGCCGGAAGCAAAAACGAACTAACACTTAAGGAAATAGCAAATGCTACGAAAGTTACGCTGAAAGCGTTTAGCCCTTCTCGCCAGTGCGACCAATTTCCTGCAGAAAGGCGCGTCGCTAGCCATTTGTAAATTTGCTGATAGCGAAAAACTCGATAGGGAAAATGTGCGATCGTAAATTCGTATCCGCAAATACCGCAACAACTCGGTTTCATGGATAAACCGGGTTGCTAAACACCGACCTTAGTTTAAATCTGTTCTTCCCCTTGATTAAAACGCTGAATTCCCTGATTTTCCTCGACTTGCAAAATAGCATCATTGGGAATAGTGAGGATGCCTGTAAATGAACTTTGGCTTGTTTTCCAAGCTTGTTCCTTATTTTTGTGTTCGGCAAGTTCTCGCTGTAAATTGTCAATATTCTGTTGAAACCGAGCGGCTTGTCTCAGCATTTCTTGTTCTGAAAAGTCCAGCAATTGCATCAGAGTAGCCACTTGATATTCCAGTAATTCGGTTTCGCAATTATTGTTATTTGTAACAAAAGTTGTAGGCTTTCCTGAATATTCAAAAACACTCTTTTCGTCGGGGAGGGACAATGCTGTTTTGACACTAAGTGCCAAATCTTTAAACATTTCAGCCCTGCTTTGGGGCATTTTAACTTTCAGGAACATCATTACCGCAAACAAACTTCCTGACGGCAGAAGTCCCCCAAATCCCAAGACAGACTTGACCTGGTAGGGGATAATTAAAGAATTTTGCTCGGGAATAAAGGGGCTGCCTTTTGCCTCTGATACATAAAAAATATTTAATACTGCCGGCTCTAATTGCAGGAACCTTTCTGGCTCAATTCCGAGGAATGTAGGAATGTCTAAACCGAACTGCCGGATTATTTCCGAAATCGCCGGCATTTGAGCCACTAATTTTGGGCTAACTAATGGAATAGCTGTATTTTCTGCTGCTGTGTGCCGAGAATCCCACTGCGGTTCTGTGCCTGCAGCTGCTAGCAGAGTCCAACATTTCATGTCGGCGGCGGGAGAATTGCCCTTCATCAAGCGGCGGGCGGATTGTTGCAATGAGTCTTCTAATTCCCCGTAGGGATGAGTTTTGAACAAACGCACTAAGGCACAGGTATTTTCTCCAGTTTGCGAATCGCAAAAATGTTGGTAAATATAGTTAACAATCTTCTGGCTGGTGGCTTCCATACTAGCAGTATTTCTACCTAAGTGGCGCAGGACTAAGCTGCATTTAGCCATGTCTTGCGGGGTAAATAAGGTAATATCGTACATTAAAAAATGCTCTCCAAGAGCTCAAACACTCTTGTTCATTTATCGTTAAGGCCGCTACGGCATCCGGAATCCTACTGAGAGTTTTGAACAAAGTGTTAGTTAAAATATGTAGAAAATTAGCCCGCCAAATGCAGCGCTTGTATGGCAGGATACAGAAATTAAGATTCAAGAAATAAAAACTATTTCTTAGGGTAGGCCACAAGGACAGAAAAGCCGATTTACAATTATTAAAAGGGTTTTTTACGACAACTCTCCCAAAGAAATTAAAGAAACGGAGTTTTTCACCGGATATGCCTCGCGTTTTACAGGGAATTTCCGTAGATAAAATTCGGTTTCTGGGTAAGCCATATTCACCGAAGTCCTAGAAACTGAAGCTGCAATTTTTGTGGCGGGCGATCGCACGTCGATCAATCAAAAATTGGTACAATTTCGTCAGTCTTGGACGCAGAAACCGGGTTTGCTTACAGAGAAAAAACCCGGTTTTTTAGGTATTGGTAAGTAGATGCTGTGTTCAAAACTTTTAACCACCCCAAACAACTCTACTCAGCAAGTTGAGACTTTGCTTCCAGGGCATCTTTAGCAGATAATCCCTGATCTTGAACGCCAAAATACCACAAACTAGCAGCAGCTTCGGCGCGAGTCACTGATTTCTTAGGCTGAAACAGAGTAGTAAAACCAAAAACGCGGCGAATATTCGCCAAATCTCCATTGTTAAAATCAGCTAAAACTGCCCGCGATGCCTGGGAATCAATCTTAGAAGCATCTTGAAAACCCCACTTTTCTTTCACTCCGTCAATGTTAGCTGTCGGTAAAACTTGACGACTATCTAAAGGCACTTTCCAGAGAATCATTGTTTCGCGAGTTAAAGGTGCATCCGGGCGAAATTTCACATCTTTACTTTCACCCGAAAGCGAACTCGGAATTACACCGGCTTCTGCTAAACCTTGAATTGCTGAAAAATCTGGGTCTGTTTTGGGTACGTCAGAAAATGCCGGTTCGCTAGAGTCTACTGCTAATCTAATTTGTTTGGCTTGACGGCTAGCATAAATCTGATTGTTAGCTGCTACTAACCAGCGGGCGTATTCGCGACGAGTGATAATTTTGTTGGGTTTGGGCAAACTGCTGGCAGTTTCTAAATTAGCACTTTCGGTTGAGCGCACTTTCAGCACTTCCAACTGACTTAAATCAGCCACATACTGCCGCAACTGTTGAGGAATTTGGGTATCTAGTTGGCTAACTTGTGCTGATTTTGGCGAGGCGGATGGCGTTGGAGTAGTTCCTTCTGAATTAGATGGACTTGGTGAAGCGGTTGGAGATGCGCTAGACTCGGAATTGTTAGGTTGGGGACTGGCGGCAATTTCGGGGGTTTCTTTGCTGTAGTCGATCGCAAATTCTGTAGAACCTCCTACTTTCTGAGTAGGAGAAAGCGAGACTGTTACCCGTAAATTATCTCGCGTTGCTACCAAAGAACCTTGTCCCTCGGCGGTGGGGCGGTTGACTATTTCCCAGTTGCGACGCCCAAACTCTGTGGAGTAAAAGTTCTGAACCGAATTAACAGGATCAGTGCTTTCCCAGCGCAGCCGCACATTTTTTTGCGACGGATCGGTTTGCCCACCAACTTCGATTAACTCAGCATTAGGATAGAGTGGAATCTCTGTCGGGAAATCAGGAGGAAGTTTGGCGGTAGAGTTTGTCTCAATTGCTGTCGCTGGTGGCGGGGAAGAGAAAACTACTGGGTTTTGTTTTAATTTGGGATCGGCGGCTAATGATTCTTCGAGGGCCTTGCTGTTGGGGCTGTTTGCACAAGCTGTCACAGCAGCCAACAGACACACAGCCAGGCAAGTATTTACAGCAGCGAGTATATTGGTTTTATTGGCTTTAGATCGCCCTGGATAGTTGCCTTGCCGTTGAGTAAATATAATATTCAGCATAAATCGCCCCTTTGCGGATATATTTCTAGGCTAGCGCAGATCGATGGGGCATATATAATTTTTACCCAAATGAAATTTTTGTATTTACTTCTAGTTACTGCTACATTACTTTCATACTCTGTCAAGTTTGCCCGTCCCGCTGCATCTCAACCAGCCCCGCTGCAGGCAGAAATTCAGACGCCAGAGTGGCAGCCATTTTGCTCGGCGATGGGTCAGTTTGCGATCGATATGCCAGCAAATCCCAAAATTAATTCCGAAACTTTTTCAAATCAAATTATTGCTCATACATACCGCTCGAACTTAAAAAACAAAGAAACTTATTTGCTTCAATACTTTGACCTTGATTTTCGGCTGAGGAACAATAATATAAATAATACCAGAATTACTTTAAATAATGCCGTTGATTTTTTCGTCGTGGCAGCTAATGCTAAAGTCTTGCAGGTGCGGGATATTTCCCTCGGAGGCTATCCCGGAAAAGAATTTGAGTTTCAGCCGCTTTCCCCCACTGAACCTGTAGGTATAGGTCAAGTTTTTTTGGTGGAAACGCGCGTTTACGGCCTGGTTGCCACTACCCCAAAACCAGAAAATGCTCAAAAATTTCTCGACTCTTTTCGTTTGTTTTGAAGCAGGAGGTTCGGCAACGAGCAGTGTTTGGGATTTAACAAATTTAATGGATGGATGTTGAGGGATGAAGTCCCAGGTTCGAGGTTCGAGAGAAAAAAAATGAGTTCGGAGTGGCGATAGAATTTATTAATAAAACTTACGCTTTTCAACTTGTTGTATAGGAAAAAAGTGACCTAGGCAAAGAAAAATTTCGGCATCAACCGAGTTTCTGAGGAATAATGCGGTCAGAACTCATTAAGTTAAATCTGACTTAAGACGTTATTTTATTTTTTGTACTCTATCTAACGGAATAGATAAATTTTACACCTGTGGAGCGATGTAGATACTTCCTCAAGTTTATATATTTGATATAAGGATTTTTAAATCGCAGAAAGCACAAGCAAAGATGCTCTCTTGCTCCATCTGGCTCCCATCTGGCTCAACGAAGTCAAGGAAGTCAGGCTCATCGAAAGCTTACCCGGAGGGTATTAACATATTATGAACAAACTAACACCCATTCTCCTCAGCGGCATCCTGTTATTTGGAGCTGCTGCTTGCAGCGAAGGGGCTAAAACTAGCGCTGATGCTCCTAATTCTACCACAGAAAATACCACCAGCCCGCCCCCAGCGGAGACAGTTCAAAAAACTCAGGGTGACGCAACGAGCGATATTCGCAAAAACCAAGCAAATTCTGATATCAGGGCCAGAGAACAGCGCAACAATGTGACGGGTGGCGATGCTATAAGAGCCGATGGCGACCTCCAAAGTGAAGTGCGCTCCAAGTTAGAAGTAAACATCACTAAAGGTCAGCTAACTGTTGATGCAAAAGACGGGGTTGTCACCGTAGGTGGCACAGTTCCCAATCAAACTGATTTAGCTAAAATTGAGCCACTAGCTAAAGAGATTAAGGGTGTTAAACAGGTCAATGTTACTGCTGTTGTCGCCCCCGCTGCACCCGCATCGCCTAGCAGCAATCAATAAATGTGAAGGAAGAGGTCCGAGGAAAAGAAGGGAAAAGGATGTAGTTATCTAGGAGAGAAGTCTGAGGATAGAGGGTAAAGTTTGGCATTGTAAGATTGCTTTTGGAGCGGATCGCAACGCAGCGGATCGCAACGCTTAGGTGACTCTCTAGGGAGAGCGTGGTTTTAAGTTAAAGAGTTTAAATTGAAGCTAAAATTCATGAACTCAAAACTCCCGCAAGACCTACACCTTCCCCTTCCTAATTTCCGATTTCCCATCCCGGATAATTAGTTGGAAACCAGCCTGAAGATAGAGACAGAAGTTATTCCCAGCGACCGATGAAAATTGTTGGGAAAGAATGACTAAATGTGATTGATGGCAGCAAGCAGAGCATAAATTCTGTGGTTGTGAAAAAGTAGTATATTTTGCAGGAGAAAGAAAATGGCTTTAGGTCAACACAAGCGAGCTGTAGGAGCATTTTCTACTTACCGAGATACGGAACTAGCCCTGATGGAGCTACAAAGTACCGGGTTTCCGATGAATAAAGTTTCGGTAGTTGGGGAAAATCTCGATCGCAACGAAATTGCGGGCGCTAGCGCTGGTAAGGGTACTGACGAGAAAGTCGGTGGTGGCGCAAAAGCAGGCGCGACAGCCGGAGCAGTGACGGGCGGTTTGATTGGGTTACTCGGAAGTATTGGAGCGCTAGCGATTCCGGGAGTAGGCCCTGTGATGGCAGGGGGTGCGATCGCAACTCTTCTGGCAGATACTGTGGTCGGAGGCGCGATTGGGGCAGCAGCAGGCGGTTTGGTCGGTGGTTTGGTCGGCTTAGGAGTTCCCGAAGAAAAAGCTAAAGTTTATAACGATCGCGTCTCGCGTGGAGAATATTTGGTATTCGTAGAAGGAACAGATGCCGAACTTGCCACAGCCGAAGGAATTATGAGCGTGCGGGGCATTCAGGATTGGGGCATTTACGATGTGCCGGCAGACACCGGCCGCAGAGCTTCGGGTCGCCAGAAGCGCGCAGTGGGAGTGTTTTCAACCCGCCGCGAGACGGAACACGCACTGGGAGAAATGAGAACTGCCGGTTTCGACATGAATCGGGTTTCGGTCATCGCTAAGGATGCTGACTCTAAAGGGGACATCGCAGGCATTGACGTGCATGACAGCGCGGACAACAAATCTGATGAAGGGGCCACAAAGGGCGCACTCACAGGTGGTACTTTGGGCGGTTTGACAGGCTTGTTGGTAGGTCTGGGCCTAGTGGCAATTCCGGGAATCGGACCGATTATGCTGGCAGGAGCCTCAGCTACGGCGATCGCCACTACACTTGCCGGTACGGCTTTGGGTGCGGCAGCAGGCGGCTTGATCGGAGCTTTAGTCGGTATGGGAATTCCCGAAGAGGAAGCTAGAGCATACAACGATCGCGTGGCGAGAGGAGATTACTTGGTACTCGTTGACGGCAGCGAAACAGAAGTCGCTCAAGCCGAAAGCATTCTGAGTCGCGGAGGTATTCAACATTGGAACACCTACGACTATCCCAGCGTAGATAGTAATCGGGCTGATTACGGCGCTCCTGGCACTCCCGGTGTTGATACTACGGCTGATATCTACGATCCCAATCAGGGCGTCACCGGCCACCGTCGGGTTTAATAATAATTCAGACTTTGTTTGGTTATTGTTTCTACTTTCTGCAGGGTAGTCGCACTCGCGGACTCGGATAGTGGAAAGCGATCCAACAAACATCGGCGAGCTAGCGATTTTACGCTTCGTGGGTAAAATTATCTCAAAAGTCGGCTTTTTATCTGAAAGCCGGCTTTTGTTTTGTTCTGGGAACTTAAAAAAGCCACCTGTCAAAAGTTTAATTTTGATTAGGGGCCCAGTCCGTGAGCTCGGCTTTGCGCGGGAGGATCGATCGGCTCCCTGAATTTTTACAGCAGAAATCCGCAGCGGTTTTTTAGTCTGTAACACTCACTACTGCTCGATTTTAAACCCCGCAGTATTATCAAATTTAATGACCTAAATTACCACAGATATTGCCCAGTTAGTCAAAGAGCGACTATCTTTAATTATGGGTAGCTAATTTGAGCAACTTATACAGGTGAAGTAGCCAGTCCCGCGTGCCGAGTATGGCCTGCAGTGGTCGGCAACTATTAGAATAATATTGTCGTCGCCTTCCCGCAAGACTTAGGCTGGTCATTGCTTGGCTGTAGCAGCCCAATTGCTGTTGGCAAGACCTGCGGCATGAATACAGTTTTTCTGGGAATGTCTCAGGGAAGCATTTGAGAAGCCCAGGAACAGCTTTTATGTCCGGGAGCGCGTCTGGTGTCGAGAGTTCTGTAAATTAGAACCGCAAGCGCTCATGGATCGAGAAAACATTAACAGCAAGCACAGCAGCGCGAGAATACGGGAACGACTCGCGATCCATTTTTTCGCGCAATCTCAGGCTCAGCACAGCGTATTGCTTGCTTCGCCGACGACTCGCTCAGCACTCCGAGGGAAACAGCCTTCCTGTTGGTTTTCACTGGCACGGAGCACAGTGGGGGGAGATGACACTAGCTGAGCTGGCCTGGTGCTGCCGTCCGGGTTCCTCGAAGGTAGAAAGCACTTATTTAGAAGGCATTAGGGGTTGAAGCTCCGATATCTTCTTTCTTGATTGCACTCATAAATTCGATCGCCTGTACTGGCAAATTTTCGGGTCAGAATGCGGCCCGGATGCCGCCAGCAATACCCTAAATATTCGATCGACCTTGACAAGATCGATCGACAACTTCTCGGTATTTTGGTAAAGAGTTAGCAGGTAATATTTAGTGGTTAGCAGTTAGTATAAATACAACTAACCATTAACAACTAACCATTAACAACTAACTAATTACTAGCAAAATAATACTTACAGGACTTACAGGCGGCGAGAAACGCGATTTTTTCATAACTTCCGCGCTAGCCAAACTCAGATTATACCAGAACCCGGTTTATTTTCGTAAATTATAACTAGGTGAGCAGGGTGATGGTAGAAATCAAGCAGTTTTGACAATTGTTAATGTGGCAGTTTTAGTTTAAAAAACTGGCTGGCAAACACGATAGTACAAACTTTCACACAACATAGAACATCGAGAGATTAAGGAAACTCACTCAATTTTTTTATGAATTTCACTGAACTTTTAAGTGCCGATGAACTTTTAATTAGACATAGAAACGGGGAACGAGATTTTCGAGGGGCTAACCTCATTGCAGCTCATTTGAGTGAAGCTAATCTCAGTCGAACAAATTTGAGCAACGCTAATTTGAAAGGTGCCAACTTAATTAGAAGCAAACTGATTGGAGCTAATTTAAACGCCGCCGACTTGAGCGGGGCTAATTTGTCTAAGGCGAAATTAATTGAAGCTAACCTCGGGAGTTCTAGTTTAACTGGAACTGTGGCGATCTCCGCAGATTTTAGCGGGGCAAATCTCAGCGGAGCAATATTGTCTCAGGCTGACTTGAGCAAAGCTGTAATGACGGGAGCGAGTTTAGTAGGAGCTTGTTTGCTAAGCGGCTCAAAACTAACGGAGGCTAATTTGAGCGGGGCGACGCTGAGCCGAGCAATTATGAGCGGGGTTGACTTAAGTAGAGCAAATCTGACGAGAGCGATTCTCAGCGAGGTAGATTTGACCGGGGCGAACCTGAGCGGAGCAACTTTAACTCGGGCTTATCTCAATCGCGGAAATCTCAGCGGCGTCAATTTGGTTGGGGCTTCTTTGAGCGAAGCAAGTCTGCGGGAGGCTTCTATTAGCGCTGCTAATTTGAGCGGTGCTGACTTGAGCGGCGCTGACTTGCAATCGGCCAATCTAAATGGCTCTAATTTGAGCGGGGCCGACTTGCAGGGAGCTAATTTGAGTAAAGCTAATTTAAATGGTTTGATTCTGCACAATGCTGATTTGAGGGCTGCGAATTTGAACAAAGCTTCTTTGCGGGGAGCTAACTTGAGCGGTGCAAATTTGGCAGGTGCTAGCTTGCTGGAAGCGGATTTGCGGGGGGCGAATTTGAGTCACGCCAATTTGTCGGGAGCGGGTTTGCTGCTGAGTTCTCTGACAGGGGCGAATTTGACAGGAACTAATTTGTCAGAGGCTAATTTGATTGGGGCCAGCTTGAATGTTGATAATTTGAATGAAGCAGCTTTGGGCGGCGCAATTTTGCCGAATGGAGCTACTCACAGCCGGGATTGATATCGATTCCGGCTGCACTCCTTATCATTGTTGACGGTTGACTGTTGACTGTTGACTGTTGAAGGAGGGGTTGAAAAAATGAAAATTGCGCGAATTATTTGTTGGCATCGGGATTCGACTTTACGCCCGACGATGAAGCGCGGATTTGATATCATTCCGGCTCAGCCGGAATTGATATGATGAGTTGATTAAGAGAAAAAACTTTTGAGTTTTAAGTTAAATAATCTTTAATTTAAAACTCAAAAGTTTTGACAATAAAGAATTCAGGAGTCAGGAGTCAGAAGTCAGTTATTGGTTGTGCAGGGCGGGTTTATAGAGATTGTGGACGATCGACAATCTATTACAATTCGCAGTCAGCGATTCACTTTCCTTAGCAATGTCACGATTGCTTCGACTAACTCATTGGGTTCGACAGGTTTTGCAAGATGACGTTGAAACCCAGCAGCAAGAGCTTGGTTCTGGTTAAAGTCTCCAGCATAAGCAGTCAGGGCGATCGCCGGAATTTGCCCGCCCTGCTCTGGTGGTAGAGCTCTCACTTGCCGCACTAGCATATAGCCATCCATATCTGGCATTCCGATGTCGCACAGGAGGATATCGAAGGGTGTGGTTGAGAGCAGTTGTAACGCCTCGATCGCAGACCCAACAGCAGTCACTTTGGCTCCGGCTTCTTCCGCTACAAACGCCACAAAATCGCCTGAATCCTGTTCATCATCCACAACCAACACGCGCACAGAGGCCAGGTGAAGATCGTCCCATCGAGCTTCAGTTGTATCGGCAACTTCTTCAACCGGATTCGCGGTATGCAAGAGGGGAAGTTCAACGGTGAAGGTGGCTCCCTGTCCTTCACCCCTACTCTCAACCCAAATTTTGCCGCCGTGCAATTCCACAATTTGACGTGCGATCGCCAGCCCCAATCCCAAACCCCCAAATTTACGAGTTATGGCTCCATCCTCTTGCCGAAAATGCTCAAACACATAAGGCAGAAACTCAGGATTGATGCCTTTTCCAGTATCGGTGACAAGAATCTGGGCATAAGTTCCAGTTTGGGTTAACCTAACGCTAATTTTCCCGCCTTGAGGAGTGAATTTCACGGCATTGGATAAAAGATTCCAGATTACTTGCTGCAAACGCCCGGAATCGCCCATTACCATTCCCTGGGAGGGTGAAAAGGTTGTTTTAATTTCCAGCGACTTGGCTTCGGTTGCTAGCCGAACGGTTTCCAAGGCGGCCGAGATCACCATATTCAAATCAACGGACATCCGATTCAAACTCAGTTTGCCGCTCAGAATGCGGGAGATGTCGAGCAGGTCATCAATCAGTTGTAACTGGAGTTGGGCGTTGCGTTCGATCGAGGCAAGGGCGCTAGCCGTTTTTGCAGCGCCCAGTTTGTTTTGCTGCAACAGCTTCGACCAGCCGAGAATCGGATTGAGCGGCGATCGCAACTCGTGAGACAGCACCGCCAAAAACTCATCTTTGATGCGGTTGGCGGTTTCGGCGACTTCTCGTGCGCTTTGCTCTTGTTGCAGAAGCTTCTCGCGTTCAGCTTCGGCTTGCTTGCGATCTGTGATGTCGCGCGTTACACCCGCTACCATTTCCACAGCACCCTCTGCATCAAACACGGGCACAAAAATATACTCGTAAGATCTTGTACCGAACGCGCTGGTGTATGGCGTTTCATCCTTAAGCGGTTGGCGCGTCTGAATCACTTTCTGAATCTGATGGTGCAGTCTGACAGCTAAATCCACTGGGTAATCTAATTCAAAAAAAGTTTTGCCAATGGCTTCAGCGAAGGATTTTTGCCAAAGATCGAGCAACGGCTTGTTGATATCAATGAACCGCCCGGACAAATCGAATGTATAAATAAAGTCCGGCACCGAAGACTTAAAGGCGTTGAACTTTTGCAGTTGTCGTTCGAGTTCGGCGGACGTTTGGCGCAGGACTGCTTCGGCTTGAATTTGATGGGTGACATTCTTGAAATAAACGGTGATTCCCTGTGTGGCAGGGTAGGTGCGGACTTCGTACCAACGATCGTGGTCAGGATAAAACGCCGTCAGTGACGCAGGCACGCGATCGCGCATGGCGCTCCAATAGATCGGCTCAAACTCGCTACCAATCAGTCCTGGGTATTCTTCCCATAAATTCTTGCCAATCAAATCACCCGGAGTGCGATTGAGCAATGTTTGGGCAAATTGATTGACGTAGGTGACCCGCCAGTTATCATCCGCGGCAAAGAATGCTTCACCAATGCTCTCCAGAATATTCCGACTCTGCTCCTCGCTTTCACGCAAGGCTTTTTGGGCCCGTTGGCGCTCGTTTTCAACGCGCACGCGCTCGGTGATATCAACGGCAGCGCCGTAAATCACTTGTTCTTCTGGGTACGGCTGGGCATTCCAGAGAAACCAGCGATAGGAACCGTCTTTGTGGCGGTAACGGTTTTCAAACGTAAAGGTTTCGTTACCGGAGAACAGACTATCGGTTTCTGCAATGGAGGCGCTGAGGTAGTCTGGGTGGACAAACTCAGTCCAGGGGCGGGATGTCATTTCGTCTGGTGTCCAGCCGAGGGTTCGTTCAAAGGTTGGGCTGACCCAGTGGAAATACCCGTTTATGCCCGTAATCACTTGCAAATCCGAACCGACGGCCAGAAACCGTTCCCGTTCCTGCTCAATTTTTTTGCGATCGTTGATATCCCGGAAGAAAAGAGACAGCCCAGTCGGGGAAGGATAAACGCGAACCTCAACCCACAAATCAAACGGAGCATAATATTCCTCAAAGTCCACCGCGATTTGCTCGCTGAGCGATCGGCGATACTGGACTTCAAACTGATTGCCGATCGTGCCTGGGAAGGCTTCCCACATCGTTTTGCCCAGCATTGCTTCTAGGGGAGTTCGCGACACTCGTTGTGCGGCTTCATTAGCATAGGTCAAGCGAAAGTCGAGATCCATTGCCATAAACGCATCGGTTACGCGCCCCAGAATGGTTCGCTCTCGCACAGTGGCTTCCTGCCGCAGCCGTGCCAGCTTCAAACTTGCTTCTACCCTTGCCAGCAGTTCACGCGCCGAGAACGGTTTAATCAGATAGTCGTCGGCGCCGGCTGCGAGTCCTTCAATACGCGCTTCTTCGCCCGCGCGGGCTGATAATAGAATGATGGGAATGTCTTGGGTTGCGGGATTAGAACGCAGCGATCGCAACAACTCAAACCCATCCATCCCCGGCATCATCACATCTGTCAATACCAAATCGGGTGGATTCTTCTCAATGGCAGTCAATGCGGCAACGCCATCGGCGACGGTTTGAACAATATAAGAACCGCTCAGGAGTCGCCGAATATAATCGCGCATATCAGCGTTATCATCGGCCAAGAGAATATTTGATTTTAGATTTGGGATTTTAGATTGAGCGGGTTGATTGACGAGTTCATGAGTGGATGGAGCCATGCTCCATTCTTCTAATCTAAAATCGCCTTCTGGCAACCACCGTTGAGCTTCTTCGACATAGGGCATCGACCCTAACGCCGTTGATGCTAACGTGCGGCTGGCGCCAATGCGCTCCGGCGGCAGATGAGCTGTTCCGGTGGGAATCGTCACCGTAAAGCAACTGCCCTGCCCAAAAGTGCTGCTGACATCGATCGCTCCCCTATGTAGTTTGACGAGTTCTTGCACTAGCGATAGCCCAATGCCAGAGCCTTCAAAACTCCGGCCTTGCGAGTTTTTGATTCGATGAAATCGTTCAAATAAATGCGGTAGTTCTTCGGACGGAATACCGAGTCCTGTATCTGCAACTGATAATTCAACACCATTTTCGACGCACTGCAATCGAACAGTAATTGTTCCTGCTAAGGTAAACTTAAAAGCATTTGATAATAGATTGAGAACGATTTTTTCCCACATTTCGCGATCGATATAAATCGCTTCCGGCAAAGTAGGACAGTCAACAATCAGCGACATTCCCACCCGTTCAATCAGCGATCGAAAGGTGCTGGCAAGTTCCGCCGTATAGGTTGCCAAATCTACAGGTTCATAAGATGCTTGGACTCGACCTGCTTCGATGCGTGAGAAATCGAGCAAGCTATTGACGAGTTTGAGCAGTCGCATTCCATTGCGCTGCACCAACTGTAATTGTTCGCGTTCTTGAGGTGGAATTGTTCCATTCAAATTCGCGATCGCCTCTTCTAAGGGAGCCAGCATTAAGGTGAGTGGCGTGCGGAATTCGTGAGACACATTGCTAAAAAACGTGGTTTTAGCACGGTCTAACTCAGCTAATGCTTCGGCGCGTTTACGCTCTTGTTCGTAAGCTTGGGCGTTGGCGATCGCTGTTGTCACCTGCCCTGCCATCAAGTCGAAAAAACCTTTGTAATCATCATCAAACGTTCTAAGCGGACTCACTCCAGCAATCAGGAACCCGAAGGTTTCTCCCGATCGAGCTAGCGGTAGAACTACCGCTTGATGGGGAGATTGGGACCACGCGCCGCCCGGTAAAAGTCCAAATTGCGCCTCCAAATCTTCAATGATTCTGCTTTCGCCCGTCTCCATGACTTGCTTCAATTGCCACTGGCACTTTTGGGCGGATGTAAGCTCGATCGCCTCACAAGAGGCAAGGGTTCCGGCTGCTAACCTTGTTGTACCCGCGAGTCGTGCGATCTCGCTTTCGTCATTGAGTAGATAAAACAGCGCAAACGGGATGTCATAGGCGTTATTGGTCAATACGGTGGCGGAAATCTCGCAAGCTGCTTCTAACGTCTTGGCCGTGACTGTTTCTGCTGCTAATTCGCGTAACGTTGCCAAGCGGCGATCGCTCAAAACGCGCTGAGTGTCCTCGCTACAGGCGCAGAAAATGCCCCCCACTGGGCCATCATCATTCGCCACCGGACTGTAGGAAAAGGTAAAGTAGGTTTCCTCTGTATACCCGTTGCGCTCCATCACCAGAAGCAATTCTTGATTCCACGTCGATTGTCCCTGGTTCAAAACCGCTTCTGCTTGCGGTCCTAGCGTGTCCCAGATTTCAGCCCATACCTGTGAGGCAGGCTGACCTAGTGCTTGCGGATGTCGCTTGCCGAGGATAGGAATGTAAGCATCGTTATAAAACTTGGTCATCTGCTGTCCCCACCAGACGAACATGGGGTAACGAGAGCCTAAGATGATCCGAATCGCGGTTTTCAAGCTTTGAGGCCAGGTTTCAACGGCACCAAGGGCGGAAAGCGACCAGTCGTGCGATCGCATCAGCATCGCCATCTCGCTATTTCCTGCAAAAATCTGTTCAACGAGTTGATACTGCTCGATCATGGGGTTGTCTTTCCATTGGGCCCACAGAAACGGGCAACGATCTTCATTATCTCTGCTGACCGGGCGGGTTTAGGTAGGTGACGCCAGAAACCCAGCGGCGAGCGCCTGTTGCTGGTCAACTTTTACAGCATAGGCTGCCAGAGCGAGCGCTGGAATCTGCCCGCCGGGCGATCGTCTAGGCTGTGTCGAATTTTACGCATGAGAGCATAGCCGTCCATCTTTGGCATTTCGATATCATCTCAATTCCGTCACAGCCGGAACGATCGAGCTTTGGTTTTTTTTAGCCCATGGAAACCAGAGATCGCTTTAATCAAAAAAGGTGGTTTGAGAAGAACAAGGCAGCACTGAAATAATACTAATTCCAGTAGTGGCATCTGCCTGTGAGACAGTTTGACCCCACCATACAGCCAGCGCTTGGTGGTAGGTATTTCTCCTAATCTTCATTTTTCTTTGTGAAATATAGTTGCAAAATTTTTGGCATCGTGTTAACCTTAAAAGGTTTGAGACTTAACATCAATAGAGGTAAAACCCCGCAGAATGAAACAATTGGGAACCCATCTGGTCGCTGATGCTTGGCAGTCTCCAGGAGACCTGCTCAACGATCCTGAACGTATCCGCCGCGCTATTCTCGATGCGATCGAAGCCGGAGGAGCTACTCTCATCGATTTGTGCGTACACCAGTTTAGTCCTCACGGAGTGACAGCTACTGCTACTTTGGCAGAGTCTCATATAGCAATCCATACTTGGCCTGAACACGGTTATTTTGCTGCAGACTTATTTTTCTGCGGCGCCGGCGACCCTCACCGAGCCATGAAGGTGCTACAGACAGCTTTGGAAGCTAAACAGGTAAAACTCACTGAGTTCACGCGCGGTTTCGAGCCAGGGGTGGGAATCGTAGGTTCTGCTTGTGAAGAGCAGTATGCCCCTCGTTCAGTAGAAACGAGTGCCGCGAGAGGATGATGGCCAATTAGCGTAACTTTGAATATTTTATGCTAGGTTTTGTTTAAAATCCCACGGCTTGAGCCGTGGGATTCTTGTTGGAATTTACTTTTTCATTAATAAAGGGCGGACAACTAAATAACCTGCGCCGAAAGCTGCAATGACAATCAGAAAAATCGCGATGGCCAACCACAATCCGCTTAAGTCTGAGGTTTTTTTGGCTTGAGATATCACACGGTAAGGAGTTTCCGGCACCTCTGTAAATAATTTTTCTGGAAGTGGCTGCGGCATCGGGGAGCCTTTTGGCTCCGGTTCCGGTAGTGGGAAGGGGAAAGCCACTGTATGAGGTGGTTGAGGTACCGTAGAGTTAGTCCGCGAAGTTGCAGGTGCTGGGGGCGGAGGTTCAATGCTGAAATTGAATTTGACTGAGGGCATCTGAGGCATCCCTGTCTGGGTGACACTCTGAGCAGAGTTGACTACTTGCTGTAACTGTTGGGATACTTGAACTACTGTTTCTACTTCTCGCCGCAGTTGTTGATTTTGTTGGACTAATTGCTGATTGTGGGTTTTGAGGGAGTCCACCATCGCTTGGGCTGCTTGCAGCTCTGCCGTGACTTCTCGATAGAGGGAAATTGGTACCGATGGAGAGTAACTATTTGAGTTTTCAGGGGAAGTATTGTCAGATAAGGTAGTATTTTGCATAATTGTAGATGGCGAGGGTGAACTTGTTTTAGTTTAGCCTGAGAGTATTTGCAATTAGATCGATCGCAACACAATTCGTCAAGATATTTGTTACAGATATTGAACGTAAATTTAATTTAATGTTACAAGTTATTAGTCAATCGCTATGAACAACTACGCAGCCGAACAAAGTATGTCGCAAAAGTCAAGCACCGAGGAAATGAAATACGGCGAACGCCAGATTTTGGAAGGGGAGTTAATTACTTTCCCGAATCCGCGAGTCGGGCGACGCTACTCAATTAACATTACTTTGCCGGAGTTTACTTGCAAGTGTCCATTTTCTGGCTATCCAGATTTTGCGACAATTCACGTTACTTATGT
>NZ_JAUBQR010000370.1:0-3277 GCF_036701385.1 Microcoleus sp. Pol12B4
ATGTAGCAAAATTCGCCTCGTTTTAAGGCTTGATAAAGTTCGATATCTGCTTGTCGTTCGACATAGGTAGGCGCATCAGTTGTGAGACTGCCACCAATTTGGTAAGAGTAATCTTTCATAATTGATAGTTCATGGTTTCGGATAATTTAGCGATCGCCCACGGTATCGCACAAATGCCTATCCTCCTCCTTCACATCAGCATTTGTTCGCAAATAATTTCCGACCCAATCGCATCCATACTGGAGAAAATCGAGCTGGAAAATTCGCTCTAAATTCCACAAAATTGCTGTGGTATCCTGACTGGCTGAGGCGATGAACTTTCCATCAGGGCTAAAGGTAACTCCGAACACCCCATCGCTATGTCCTTTTAAGGTTTCAAGTTCTTTACCGTCGTACCTCCAAAGTTTGACAGTGCCGTCAAAACTTGCTGAGGCGAGAGTCTTGCCATCGGGGCTAAATGCCACTCCGAAGACCCCATTTTTGTGTCCCTTTAAGGCTCTAATTTCTGAACCATCCAACCGCCAAAGTCTCACCATGCTGTCCATACCTGCTGAAGCCAGAGTCTTGCCGTCAGGGCTAAATGCCACTCCCGCTACCTGACGGCGATGGCTTGTTAAAGTGTGTAGAAGCTTGTAGCTGGGCTTTCCAAATGCGATCGCACTATCCCACTGCCAAAGTTTGACAGTGCCGTCCACACTACCAGAGGCAATGAGCTTTCCATCGGGGCTAAATGCCACTGCGTTAATGTAATCGGTATGTCCTTTGAGAGTTGCCAATTGGGTGCCGTCAATCCTCCACACTTTGACCGTTTTGTCCTCACCCGCCGAGGCGAGTGACTGTCCATCTGGATGGAAATCAACCGCGAAGACTCTACCTTGATGTCCAGTAAAAGTCTTGATTAAGGTTCCATCTAGTCGCCACAATCGAACAGTGCTGTCATAAACGCCTGTAGCAATAGTGTCTCCCTTTGGGCTGAAATCTACTCCGAAAACTTTATCAGCTTGTTTGGGGAAAGTGCGAATTAAGCTACCATCAAGCCGCCAAAGTTTAAGGGTATTGTCACGACTGGCGGTGGCAATTGTCTTACTATCAGGACTAAATTTTATGGTGTAAATCGATGCTTGATGTCCGTTAAGAGTCTTAAGCAAACTGTCATCAAGCTTCCAGAGTGCGATCGGGCCATCCCAACTGGATGAGGCGAAGATTTGCCCGTCAGGACTCCAAGCCAATCCAGAGACGACATCCTTGGCGACTAGCAGGGTTTTTACCAGAGTCCCGTCAAGCTGCCACAGTTTGACTTTTCTGTCTAGACTTGCCGAGGCAAGCAAACCACCTTGAGGGTTAAAAGCGATTTTTGTCACGGCATCGCTGTGTCCAGTTAGGGTTTTTATCAGAGTGCCGTCAAGCTTCCAAAGTTTGACTGTTTTATCCGCACTCGCCGAGGCAATGAGATATTCTGAAGGGCTAAAGGCAACATTCATAACTCTATCCGTATGTCCGGTGAGGGTTCGGATCAGTTTACCGTCTGCATTCCAGAGTTTGATGGTTTGATCTTTAGAAGCAGATGCAATAGTTTGACTGTCCCGGCTAAAGGCAACGCTGGTAACTTCATCTGTATGTCCGGTGAGAGTTCTGTGCAGTTTGCCGTCTGTACTCCAGAGTTTAACTGTTTTATCTTTAGAAGCCGAAGCAATAATCTGATTGTTAGGAGCGATCGCGACTTGTGTAACGTTATCGGTATGTCCTTTTAAGGTCTGCCACAAGGTATAACTCGGCTTGACCTTTGGTAAATTTGTACTGTTTTTGCGCCAAAGTTTGACTGTTTTATCCGCAGAACCCGAAACAATTAGATCCCCTCTGGGGTTAAATACAACTCCCCAAACTGCATTGTTGTGCCCTTGAAGTATTCCTAGTTTTGTACCGTCTTTTTCCCAAAGATCGATCGTTTTATCGGCAGAAGCTGAGGCTATGAGTTCCCCATCCGGGCTGAAAGTTACATCATTAACCACATTGTCATGCCCCGATAAATGATTATAGTCAACTGCTCCATAAACAGCTTGATGGAGAGCTTCTTTAACTGAGCGTTCGATTTCTGGGTTTACGCCACCTAACTTTTGCAGTTGTCGCTTTCCTCTGATTGCCTCTATGAATGCGTCTAATTTTTGATTTGAGGCGAATAAGGCTTCGGAAGATTTGGCGATCGCTTTGATTTCGCTGACAGCAGTTTGCCGATACTGAAAATACACCGCTACCCCCAATGCACAGGCGATAATTAATGCTATTGTTACTACAAAAAGCAAAAATCTTTGCCGCCTAGAACTTTTTTTCTCTAGTGCTAATCTTTTTTGTTCTTCTGTTAGTCTGGCTTGAATTTCTTTCGCCCGTTCTGCTTCCAATCCTACCTGCACTTCTCTTCGATCTAATTCTTCAGAAGCGCCTAAAAACTGATAATCTAAGTCACTCAAACTTTTACCCTTGGCCCAAGCTTGAGCATTTTTCAAGGCCTGTCCGCGCAAAAGTCGGGATTTATCTGTCTGCTTGGAAGTTATCCAAGCATCAAAGGCTTGAGAGTAGGGACGCAAGGAAGCGAGATTTTTTTCTACCCATTTTGTGTTAAATACTTCTTGATAAATGGGGTTTCTTACCTGTAAAAAACCCTGGTTTTTTACTACCAAACCAGACAGCAATAGTTCTACCTGTTCTCGCGAGTCATCGGTGGGTACTTCCACTCCTTGTAGGATTTTTTGATAGATGCCTAGTAGTCTTCCAGCACGTTGCTCATTTCTCAGGATGCGGTCGCGGATCGTCTTTAAATGCTCTGGTTCATCTTGAGATTCCCAATTCTGGATGATGTGCGATCGCACGACAGATTCCACAAAAAATCCTTCCGTTCCCGGTGGAATTATCAGCACGTCACTGTGAGATTCTCGCGTCGCTCTTACTATCAATTGACACAGCTTTTGGCTCAGAAATGGTTGCCCAGAAGTCCAAGATAATATTGCTTTGATAATTGCCTCGGAATTACTAACTACACTTTCTAACCCTTGAGTTAAAGGAGAGGCTTCTTCCCAGGAAAAACCGGGCAAATCAACTGCTTGTCCGATATTAAAAGGTGTCCGATTTTTATCAGCGATTAAATCGCTGGGTGTAGCCACTCCGAAAATCGCGAAGGTAATCCGGTTGTATTCTGGATTAAGAGTTCGTTGGTTGTAACAATAACGAATCAAGGCGAAAAAGTCATCGACGGGAAAATCTAAGCTTAAAATACTATCAATCT
>NZ_JAUBQR010000047.1:0-33452 GCF_036701385.1 Microcoleus sp. Pol12B4
GCTTTAAGTCGGGGAGTTTTTCCATTCCTTTATCTAATGTCTATCTCCTCTTCTTGTCAAGGGGGTTGAGCAATTACCGTTAATGATTGGCTCGAAGTTAACAACTCTTGGCTAAAAACTTAATATTTGAACTCACAGGTATTAGCCATCGAATCTACTACAAAAATCAACTATTTAGTTTGTTCTCAACAGAGACCAGAGTGATGAAAGGATGGCAAAGCATTTTCATCAGTAAAAGGATTAATAGCTTTACTCATCGCTTCATCAAGAACATTTGAAGGTGGATATGCTTCTGAACGGAAAATCGTTTTGATTTTGGTCCACTACAACTCTATCGGAGATAAATCCGGCGAGTAGGGAGGTAAGGATTTTACCTGTGTTCCGATAGATGCAATCAGAAAACTGATGGCTTCAGCATTATCAACAGGTAAATTATTCATAACTATAATTGGGCCAACCCATAACTGGGGCAGGAGTCGCCAGCAGCCCAAAGTTTTATATCTTAGTTCCAGTTCCTAGATTGATCTCTGGAGTAAATCTAAAATTTAAAATCTAGGGACAGTACCGTCACAAATCTACCGGCTCACCTTTCATCCCAACTTCACCAAAAGACTAGCGCTGCATTGTCTGATTGTCCGGATGGATGTGGATCACGGTGGAAATGACGGATTGGGGTTGAAAAACTGGGTTTTTTAGCCAAAAATCCTGTATGGAGCGTGAGGGATTTCGGTGGAAACATCAAGGTGATAAGGCTCAAAAGTCCGTCCGGGACTGTGTTGGGACGCACTCTTGATTGAATCCGGCCTCCAGCTTGCACGGGCTTGCTTCCAAAGCCAGCTAAAGAATTTTGATTTTTGGGGAACTATTGGCGAAAATCAAAAGTCTGGTCAGGTACAGTGTACTTAAAAGAAATCGCAGCTCAGTTCCAGCCCGCTTGCGGGCACTCGAACTCTCCCGCGATCGACAGTGCCCGCGGACCCGGTGCAACTTCTCAATCTTGAGAGCATACTCCAATTAAAAATGGTCTCTGTGTATCTTCCGGGTATTGTTTTAATAATGACTAGCCATATCGACGGTCATTATGGTAAACTCGCAAACGTTTAAGTGGAATATTTTCGTGTTAGAGGAGGCAGTGGTGGAGTCGAGAGTCAAAAGCAGGAAACAACCGAGATTTGCTGCTCAACGAATACAGGATTCAACTCGCGCTCCGAGGCTCGCTGCTGACAATTTAAATTACATGACAGCTTATAGCAGCCGGGTCAATTAGGGTCTCAACCGATGTCCGGTTTCATTTATTGAATCCCTTTGGAGGGAAAAGTGTATTGTAGAAAAATGATTGATCTTTTAGGAGGAGTGTAAATGACACAGGTAACTAATCCAACACAGCCAGCAAGTTCACTACCAGGTGGTGGTGGTGACGGTGGCTCAACCGTTATCGGCACCACCGGCCCCAACAGGTTGAACGGCACCACAGGCAACGATATTATCCTGACTTTTGGGGGGGATGATGTCGTCGCTGCTGGCGGTGGCAACGACCTGGTTATTTCCGGAGGCGGAAATGACAGTATCGGCGGCGGCGACGGCAACGATAATATCTTTTCAGGCAGCGGCGCCGATGTGGTCGCTGGCGGGACTGGCGATGACCGGATCTTTGCTGGTAAAGGAGATGACCTCGTTGATGGCGGCGATGGCAATGACTTGGTTTCTGGCGACAGAGGCAACGATACCGTACTCGGCGGATCGGGCAGCGATACAGTCTTTGGCGGCCAAGGCAACGATATTGTTAGCGGCGGCGACGGCAACGACAGCCTTTTCGGCGGTAAAGAAAACGATACTGTCGATGGTGGCTCTGGCAATGACTTTATCTCTGGCGACAGAGGCAGCGATGTCCTGACCGGCGGTGCTGGCAGCGATACGTTCTACTTCTTCTCCAGCGGTGGCGATTATGGTGTAGATACGATCACTGACTTTACCCCAGGCGAAGATAAGATCCGCTTGAAGCAGGGCGGTGTGTTCGCTGGTTTGGGCAGCAGCTTCGAGGCAAGCGAGTTTGTCGTCATTTCTGGTTTCAACGCAGCAACCGCAGGAGCAACCGCGACGAACAAGTTGGTCTACGACCCATCAAACGGTACGTTGTTCTTCAACGGCAGCAACGGAGTGCTAACTGTTGCTCAGTTGCAGCCTGGCCTGACAATTACCTCGAACAACTTCGAGTTGTTCTAAAACAACTGGCTGTTGTGGGGCAGCACCGGATAAGATTCGGAGCTGTTCTCACAAAGCCAGTAGTTTTAAAGGATTTCAACCTCACTCTGCCACAAGCGGGGTGAGGTTGAAATATTCAATGCTGAAACTAAAGCAGGGCCAGTTAAAAAAAATTGATCGACAGTTATTGATAAAATTAATCGATCGCCCGATCGGGCAAAATATAAATACAAAGTTTTTAAATTAGAATTTCTAGGTTTTACTGAAGCGGTAAAGAAACCGCAACTGCTGGCTAGCAATGAGCACTGAAGAATATATCCGGCAAGCCCAAATTTATTTGAACCGGGGGAAGTTAACTGAGGCGATCGAGTTTTGCAAAAAGGCGATCCAACTTCAACCGTTTTCGCCCTCGGCTTACACGACTTTAGGCGAAATTTTTGAAGCTCAAGGCGATCCGACGGCGGCAAGAGACGCTTTTGTGCAAGCTTTGGAGATTTCGCCACAGTTTTTTCTGGCTCATGCTTATTTGGGTCAACTTTATAGCGACTATGCGTGGCTGGATGAAGCGGTTTTTCACTACCGACAAGCTCTGGATTTGAAACCAGATTGGGCGGAACTTCATTATAACTTGGGAAATATTTTTCACCATCAGGGTAACTTGTTGGGGGCGATCGAGTGTTACCGAAATGCGATCGCCAAAAAACCCGATTATCTCGATGCTTTCTACAATCTGGCTGTGGTTTTAGATGAAAATAGTCAGCTCGAAGCGGCAATGGATACCTACCGACAGGTGATTGCTCTGAAGCCGGATTACGTGGAAGCTTACAGCAATCTGGGTGTGATTTTGCTCAAGGACGATCGAGCTGCTGAGGCGATCGAGCTTTACGAGCGGGCGATGGAAATTAAGCCGGATTGGGCAACGCTGTACAATAATTTGGGTCAAGCCTTGCTGGACAAAAGTCCCGAAAGGGCGATCGCATCTTACCTCACAGCTATTGAGTTGGAGCCGGACATGGTTTTGGCTCACTACAATTTGGGGAAAGCGTGGCAGTTACAGGGGGAACATTCGGGGGCGCTTGCTTGTTTCGAGCGCGCGATCGATCTCAATTCCGACTATATTTCGGCCTATACAGATGCCGGGTTTTCTTTGATGGTTTTGGGTCAAGTGGCGGAAGCCATGCCTTATTTTGAGAGGGCAATAGCTCTGAAGCCTGATTTTGTTGAGGCTTACTGCCGCTTGGCACAAAGGCGCAGAGTTACGGCTGTAGAAGATGATGAATTGTCAAAGGCGATCGCTGCGTGCGATCGATTTCTCACAGCACTAACTGGAAGGAAGAAGAAAGAAGGAACAGGGAAGAAGGAAGAAAAAGAAACTATTCCCAATGCCCAATGCCCAACGCCCAATGCCGAATTACCAATTGCTGAAATTTGCGATAATTTAGCCGAAATTTACTTGCATTTGGGAAATGCTCTAACAGAGTACGGCGGATACGAATCTGCCGCCGCTTATTATCAAAAATCTTTGCAAATTCAGCCACAAAATGCAGAGCTTTACTGGTGCGTGGGAAATTCCTTAGCCCAGCAACAGCGGTTCAGTGCAGCAATTGCAGTTTACCACATGGCTTTGACGATTCAACCTGCTTTACCGCAGGTTTATTTTGAGTTGGCAAAACTGCTGGAAAAACAGGGGCGTTGGGAACGGGCGATTGATTATTATCAACAGGTTTTAGATCTGCAATTGCACGGGTATGGGGATCAGAAACAGTGGAAAAAAGAGAGTTTTATTTCACCAGATAGCACTTCTATAAAACCTCCTCACGGTATTTATTTATCGAGTTGGGATTGGCTGGTTAATGCTAAGTTGGATGCTGACAATTATGTGGAATTTTTTTGGAAATCAGCACCAGAAGCAAGTGCTGAAAATATTCCCAATCCCCAATTTGGGAGATCAAATTCCAAATTGGCCAATTCCGAGTGTGCCGGTTTAACTTGCGGGCTGTGTTTGCAGCGACTTTCTAAGTGGTTCGATCCGGTGCATTTGGGTTGGGGAGTGTGCCGTTTGTCCAACTCGCAACCGATACCTGTGCAGTCGCCCAAAACTTTTGTGGCTGCAATTCCCAACGGGCGAGTTTGGATTGTGCCGCAGGAAAATTATTGGCTGATTTGCAAGGCGATCGCTGTAATTACTCCTGACAATTATTTGTTGGCTGATGTGTCGAGAGATTATCCGGGGTTTTTACCTGGATGCGAAAAGCATGATGTGAGGAAACACAGCGTTTTTCAGTTAGAATCCTTCCCATCTCTCAAACAAATTGACGGCAGCGTGGCGGTGCTTTCTGGTTTGTCGGGAAATGTCTATTTTCACTGGATGGTTGATGTTTTGCCGAGGATAGAATTGCTGCGGCACAGCGGTAGGGATTTGGCGGAAATAGATTGGTTTTTGGTGAATAGTTGTCAGCACCAATTTCAGCGGGAAAGTCTGAGAATTTTGGGGATTCCCGAAGAAAAAGTCTTGGAGAGCGATCGCTTGCCTCACATACAAGCAACCGAGTTGATTGTACCTTCTTTTGCGGGATATTTGGGCTGGCCTTCTGGGTGGGCGATGGATTTTTTGAGGCGGGAGTTTTTCAAGGGAATTATACCTAGTTCTAGCTATCCAAAACGGATTTATATCAGCCGCAGCAAAGCAAGATATCGACGAGTTTTGAACGAGGAAGACGTGGTTGAGGTGTTGGAGAAATCTGGCTTTGTTTCTATTTTGCCGGAGTCGATGTCTTTGGCTGAGCAAATTGCTCATTTTTACCACGCTGAGGTGATAGTTGCTGCCCACGGCAGCGGCTTGACAAATACGATTTTTAGTTGCCAGGGAACTAAAGTAATTGAGTTGGTGTCGCCTCACTATATCAGCCATTATTACTGGGGAATCAGTCAATATTTGCAGTTGGAACATTACTTTTTAACGGGCGAGGCTTTTGAATGCTATCCTATTAGACAGTTGATGTATCAGAATTCCCTGACTGAGGATATTTTGGTCAACTTGAGTTCGCTGAAAAAGATGGTTGAAGTGGTGGGTTTGGGTTAGTTGGTGTCTGGAGCAAGTTTAATTATGCCCTCGATTGAGAAGATGGAAAAGGCAGCGGTTGATTTGAGTCGGCAAGCAGAAGTTTATTTAGCCGAAGGAAAGTTGAATGAGGCAGTTGCTGCTTGCGAGTCAGCGTTGAAAATTGAACCGAATTTGGCGACAGCTTGCCAGACGCTGGGAAAGGTGATGCAGCTTCGAGGTGAAATCGAGCAAGCTAAGCAGTGGTATGAAGCGACAATCGATCGCAATCCAAATTTGCCGGAAGTTTATGCTAATCTCGGCAGTTTGTATTCTCAGGGGAAACAGTGGGAAAAGGCGATCGTAAATTGTGAAAAAGCAATTTCGCTAGCGCCCAATTTTGCTGCTGTTTATCGGCAGTTGGCGAGAATTTGGACGCAGTTAGAGAAGCGAGAAGAGGCAGCAGACTGTTGGTATCAAGCTTTTAATATCGAGCCGAATTGGGCAACTGCTGAGGAAAACGTCACTCTGGGAAATAGTTTAGTTGAATTAAGAAAGTTCGATCGTGCTATTGAGTGTTATTCGCGGGCAATTAAGTTAAACCCGAAGCTGGCAATCGCTTATCACAATCTGGGAGAAATGCTGGTTGGTCAGAAGCGGTGGGATGAGGCGATCGTCAATTACCGACAAGCCATTGCCATCAATCCAGATTCTTTTGAATCTTACCACAGTTTGGGTAAAACTTGGGCGGAGCGAGGAGAATTAGATCGGGCGATCGCCTGTTACAACAAAAGCCTCGAACTCAATCCAAAATACGCTCGTGCTTACGTGGGTTTAGGTAATGTTTTCGCGCAAAAACAGGACTTTGATGCAGCCATTAAATGTTACCGTCAGACTCTGGAAATTAATGATAATTCCTACTGGGCATACAATTGCTTAGGGGATGCTTTGGCTCAAAAACAACTGTGGTCCGAAGCTATTAGTTGCTACCGCAAAGCTATTGAAATAAATCCAAATATTCCTTGGTTTTATGTCAATTTGGGCATTGCCTTCACCTGCGAACAATCCTGGGATGAAGCTGTGGCTGCTTTCCTGCACGCGGTTCAGATTGAGCCGAATTTGACGGGAATTAATCAGCGGTTGGGATATGTTTTGCGGAAGCGGAGCGAATCGGCTTTAGATAGCACAATCGCAACTTATTGTCAATTTATTGAGGTACTTGCAAGCGGGAAAAATTACCACAAATTGCTGGGAATTGAGTTAGATGGAGCGGAATTTTATATAAGTTTAGGTAATAATTTAGCAAAACAGAAGCAGTTGGAAGGTGCAATCGTATTTTATAGCATGGCACTGCAAATTGAACCAAATGCTGCAGAAGTTGTCGCCCAACTGGATGATGTTCGGGCGCAACAACAGGAGTTGTACGCACAAATTGCCGCTTACCGCCGCCAAATTGAAATCGATCCGACAAATTCTAAGTCTTACAACGATTTAGGAAATATTTTACCGCAATTAGGGGAATTAGAAGAAGCAATTATTTGCCACCAAAAAGCGGCCGAATTGAGGGGTTGGGCTGAGTGTGCCGCGAAAGATTATCAATTTACCCAAGATTGGTTTACACACAATATTCCTATTTGGCAACGGCATTTGCAGGAATTTACTGGAATTGCGGAATTTCAAGTAGTGGAAATCGGCAGTTTTCAGGGAATGTCGGCTTGCTGGCTGCTGGATAATATTTTAACTCATCCGACGGCAAAGATAACTTGTATTGATTTGTATTTTCAACAACATTTTAAGGGCAATATTGTTAAAACGGGAGCAGCAGATCGGGTAATTGAATTAGAAGGTTACTCTCAAGATTTGTTAATTAATTTGAATTCAGAATATTACGATGTTGCTTACATTGACGGCTGTCACAAACCTACCAGTGCTCTGCAAGATGCGATTTTATCTTGGAGGTTGGTGAAAGTTGGGGGATTAATGATTTTTGATGATTACGAGTTTACGTTTCCCGACAGTCCGGAGCAAGATACTAAAATTGGCATAGATGTTTTTTTGGAGATGTTTGGAAGTCAGTTAGAAGTAGTACACCAAGGCTATCAACTGATTGTTAAAAAAATCGGCAATCAAACTTGGGGCGAAGAGCAAACTCTGTTGTCTCTGGGTTGGGAAAAGTTGGGGGATATTGCGACTAATTCCGGTTATTTGGATGAGGCTATCGCCCGCTATCAAACAGCTATTAAAATTAAGTCGGGCAACTACTTAACTTACCAAAAGTTGGGTAAAAGCTTGCAAAAGAAAACACTCTTTGACGAAGCTAGGGCAGCTTACCAACAGGCGATCGCACTCAACCCTAATTTTAGTTGGGCTTACCACTTTTTGGGTGAAACTTTGCAGGCGATTGAGCAACATGAGGAAGCCGCTGCTGCTTACCGCAAAGCTATTGAGTTAAATCCAGATTTTTGTTGGACTTACAACAATTTAGGCGATGTGCTGATGGAGCTTTCTGAGTGCGAGGAAGCTGCTGTTGCTTACCACAAGTTAGTTGAACTCAATCCCGATTTCTGTTGGTCCTACGAGAGATTAGGTAGGGCTTTGGTTTTACTGGAAAATTGGGAAGAAGCGGCGGCGGCTTACCGCAAAGCTATTGAATTAAACCCCAATGATTGTTGGCTGTACAATAGTTTGGGGGAAGTTCTGGAATTACAAGAAAATTGGCCCGAAGCAGCAGTGGCTTTTGGTCGTGCTATTGAGCTAGAACCTGAGCATAGTTGGCTGTACAAAAAGTTGGGCGATGCACTGCGGAATCAAGGGGAATTGGAAAGGGCGAGCGCCATTTATGAAAAAGGCATCAATATCCATCCCAAATCCTGCTGGTGTTATGAAGGATTGGGTTTGAGTTTAATTGCTAAACAGCAGTGGGAACCGGCAATCACTAATTTAGTTCAAGCCCTGCAAATTAAACCCGATTTGTTTGAAGCTTACGATAATATAGGTTATGCTCTGGAACAACAAGGAGAAGCCGATGAGAGCGATCGGGCAAAATGCAGTAATCAAAATTTACCCTTAAGTATTCTCGAAAAATACTGTGGGTTTACAGAAGATTTGACCGTTCCAGCAGAATCCAATCCGAACCTCACCTGCATTGACATCCATCCTGCGAGTCAAATCAATTTATCTGATTCCAAAACAATCGACAGCAGCCGCAGATTTTGGGAACATCAAAGTCATTCCAGAAAAGCTTTTGTTGCCGTATTGCCAAACGGACGAGCTTGGGCAGATGTTGTGACTACCGCGGTGATTACTTCAGACAATAAACTTGTTGCTGATATTTCAATGGGTTGTGCGGAATTGGTAATCACTTCCGATAAATTGCCTCCCGCTGAACACGTCGATGGAAATGTGGCTTTTTTATCGGCTCGCTGGGGTGGAGCTGCTTATTTTCATTGGATGTTTGATGTGATTACGCGATTTGACCTTTTGCAGCGTAGCGGATTGATAGAAACTATAGATAAGTTTGTTGTCAATGCCTCGGATTCTTCCTATCAAGCAGAAACTTTAGAGATTTTAGGAATTCCTCAAGATAAAATTTTAGAAAGTCGCTGCCATTTACACATTACCGCCGATAAATTAATAGTTGCGTCAATATCTTATAACGGATCTGGGGCGGTTTCTAAATGGAAGTGTGAATATCTCAAACAGACATTTTTAAATGAACAACAGCCACTAAACACAGACTATTCAGAGCGAATTTATATCAGCCGCCAACAAGCATCATATCGGCGGATAGTCAACGATGAAGAGGTAATTAAATACTTAGAAAAATTGGGGTTTCGGAGTGTCAAGCTGGAAACGATGTCGATAGCGGAACAAGCATCGTGTTTGGCTGCTGCTAAAGTAGTTGTCGCACCCCACGGAGGGGGATTGACTAATCTAGTTTTTTGCAGTCCGAAAACTAAGGTGATTGAGATTTTTTCTCCCCTTTATGTGCCGCATTGTTATTGGATGATTAGCAATTTGTGCGGTTTGGAACATTACTATTTAATTGGTGATTTGGTTGATGATGGAACTCAGACTAAACCTTTACATAAAGATATACACTTGGATTTGAACTCGCTGGAAAAATTACTGACTATTGCAGGAGTTTTACATGGATAATGACTACCACAATTTGGGTAATTCCCTGCTAGAAAGCGGTCGGTTTGATGAGGCTGTTGCTGCATACAAAAAAGCTATTGAATTAAACCCTAATTTTTCTTGGTCTTATCACAGTTTGGGCGATGTTTTGCTGAAACTTGAACAATGGGGGGAAGCTGTTGCTGCTTACACAAAAGCGGTTGAGTTAAATCCTGATTTTTCCTGGTCTTATCACAATCTGGGCGATGCTTTGCTGAAACTTCGGCAATGGGAAGAAGCTGCTGCTGCTTACCGCTGCGAGATTGCACTCAACTCGGATTTTGCTTGGTCTTTTTGCAATTTAGGCGATGCTTTAACTAAGCTAAAACAGTGGGATGAAGCTATCGCTACGTATTTAAAAGCTATTGAAATTGACGGAGATTTGCCGGGAATTTACGAGAAATTGGGATACGCTCTCGGACAAACAGAGTCGGATTTAAATTTAGTGTTAGAACAATCTCAATTGCAAATTACACCGGAAAATTGGGAGTTTTATTTGCAGTTAGGGAAGAATTTAGCCAAGTACGATCGCCCAAAAAGCGCAATAATTATTTACAACTTGCTATTGACAAGTATTCCGATTCATGCAGGAAACTCGGCGGAATTAGAAGAGTTGTTGCATCAGCAAGAAAAGTGCGTTAGCGCAGCCCTCGAAGAGGATCGCGCATTAGCCTCATCTCGCGCAACTGTCACCCAAAAACCCGATGATTGCTGGTCTTACTACAATTTAGGTGCTGTTTTGAGCCACCAAAAATATTGGGAGGAAGCGGCGGCGGCATTTTTCCAAGCTATAGAAATAAATCCCGATCTTCCTTGGTGGTTTTATTACAATTTGTGGGAAGTTTTGGTTAGGCAAAACAAGCTGGATGAAGTTGAGAACTTGTGCCGCGAAGTTGTTGCAGCTCAACCAGAGGCTTTTTGGCCTTATCTGAATTTGGGGGAAGCTTTAACGAGGCAAGGTAAAATTCCAGAGGCGATTGATTTTTATCGAACTGTCAGTTACAAACAAAGTTTTGCATCTCTTATTAGTAAGAGAAGAGGCAAGATACCTGTTCCACAAGCAGATACAGGCAAGATGCCTGTTATACAAAATTGGAACTTAAAATCAGTCAAAGTTCCTAACTTTATAATTATTGGTTCTCAGCGGTGCGGGACGACTTCTCTGTATACTTATTTATCCAAACACCCGCAAATTTTGACTCCGATTAAAAAGGAGATGGATTTTTTTTCGTGGCACTTTGACAGAGGTATTGATTGGTATTTGGCTCATTTTCCGCCAATGCCTCCGGGAGAACAATTTGTAACTGGCGAAGCAAGTCCAAGCTATTTTGACTATCGGGAAGCACCGGAACGAATCTACAACCTGTTTCCAGAGGCTAAACTGATTGTACTGTTACGAAATCCGGTAGATCGGGCGATTTCTCAATTTTACCGCTTGACTGGCTTAAATTGGGAAGCGCGATCGCTCGATCGGGTAATTAGCGATGAAATTGAACGGTTGAACCAAAATCCAGAATACATTATTGGCGAGGAACCGGGGAATTATTTAGCTCGCGGTAGGTACATAGAATTTATTAAAAACTGGGTGGCTTTCTTTCCTAGAGAACAGTTGTTAATTTTGAAAAGCGAAGATTTCTATGCAGGTGCGGCGGCTATAGTCCAGCAGGTTTTAGAATTTTTAGATTTGCCGGAATATCAATTGTCTGAGTACCAAAATGCTAATCCGGGTTCTTATAAGCGGGTAAATGAATCGCTTCGCGACAGGTTGAGGGATTATTTTCGACCTTACAATCAGGAATTAGAGGAATATTTGGGGAGGCAGTTTGATTGGGAATAAACTTGAGCTAAGATTAGAACAACTTGTAAGGAGGTAATACCGATGCTGACGAGCGAGCTAGATACGCTACTTAAGGAACAAGCACTCCAACGCCAAGATCCTGAAGAGCGCTACATTACCGATAGCGCCAACTGGGAACAATACGAGACACTGCTGAATCGGATTGGAGATACAGCGGGATATCGAGTTACTTATTTAGATGGAGTTTTGGAAATTATGTCGCCTTCTCGCCGCCATGAAAGTCGCAAAACTGGCATTGGAAATCTGCTAGAAATTTACTTTGTCGAAGCTGAAATAGAATATTTTCCTTTTGGGTCTACAACTCTGCGACAAGAGGAAAAAAATGGCGGTACGGAACCGGATGAAGCTTACTGTATTGGCACAGATAAAGAATTTCCCGATTTGGTAATTGAAGTGATTGTTACCAGTGGCAGCATCAATAAACTAGAACTGTATAGAAGGTTGAATGTGCGAGAGGTTTGGTTCTGGCGAAATGACCAATTTTCTATCTACCATTTGCCAGAAGAAATTCCGGTTGAATTCCTGTCCAACTGCGGTTATGAATTAATCACACAAAGCGAATTGCTACCGGGAATTGATATCGATATGTTGAGAGAATGTGTAAAAAATCCTCACCCGCTAGCAGCAGCAAAGGAATGGAGACAGAATTGCCGACCTACTTAAACAGCAAGTTTTTAATCTGCTAGCTGTCGCAAAGACAATGAACTGAGCTCGCGCGCGCCGCGAGGTTGATTCGGACTATGATTCAAACTATTGTCGCAAAGACAATGAACTGAGATCGCACGCGCGCCCAAGTCCGAGAAAAAAACTCGCCTCCCTTGACAAGTCATACTCGTTATGAGTACGCTAAAGTAAGCAAAAGAATTGAATCTAAGTACCTAAGAATTTAAAATCATGCTGACGAACCAAGAAGGTCAAAGAGTACCCAAAGTCACCTTCCGCACTCGCAAAGACAACGAGTGGGTGGATGTCACCACCGATGATATATTTGCGGGCAAAACCGTAGCAGTGTTCTCGCTACCGGGAGCTTTTACTCCCACTTGTTCGTCAACGCACCTCCCCGGTTACAACGAATTGGCGAAAGTTTTTAAAGAAAATGGCGTAGATGAAATCGTTTGTATTTCCGTCAACGACGCTTTTGTGATGAACGAGTGGGCAAAAGACCAAGAATCAGACAGTGTGACGTTAATTCCCGACGGTAACGGCGAGTTTACTCAAGGCATGGGAATGCTGGTAGATAAAACAGATTTAGGCTTTGGCAAGCGGTCTTGGCGTTATTCGATGCTGGTAAAAGATGGCGTGGTTGAAAAAATGTTTATTGAGCCTGATGAACCGGGCGACCCTTTCAAAGTGTCCGATGCCGAGACGATGCTCAACTACATCAACTCCGCAGCAACCAAGCCGAAGCTAGTGTCGCTGTTTACAAAAATGGGCTGTCCCTTCTGTGCTAAGGCTAAGGCAATGCTTAGTCAAAAGGGCTTCGATTATGAAGAAATCGTCTTGGGCCGAGAGATCACAACCCGATCGCTGCGGGCTATGACTGGGGCTACAACTGTGCCGCAAGTATTTATCGACGGCAAGTTGATCGGTGGTTCCGAAGCCCTAGAGTCTTATTTGGCAGTTGCTTAGTTAAACCAAAATACTTAACCTGCAGGTGCCAGCGTGCACACCTTACTCGTTGTAAGGTGTGCACTGTGCGCCTTTGCCGTATTTTGCGGTATTTAGCCCGATCGAGCTTCGGAGTCAAAAAGTTCGATTGGTCTATTGATCCATTCTCGTGCAACAATTACTGGGGAAGTAATATTAAAAATGCAAGAAATGGGAGTGACCGATCGTGGATTTGAGTTTAGTATCGTCAAATATCTTAAATCCCCCAATATTAGCTTTTTTCATGGGAATGCTGGCAATTTTTCTCAAATCTGATTTAGAAATTCCAGCGCCCATCCCTAAACTCTTTTCGCTGTACCTGCTGTTTGCGATCGGATTTAAAGGTGGTGTCGAACTATCCAAAAGCGGAATTGACCAGCAAATAGCCCTGACAATTTTGGCAGCGATGCTGATGTCAATGCTAGTACCAATTTATACTTTTTTCATACTGAGAATCAAACTCGACTCTTACAATGCCGCGGCGATCGCAGCCACCTACGGTTCCATCAGCGCCGTCACATTTATTACCGCAACCTCCTTCCTCACAGCACAGGGGATCGACTTTGACGGTTACATGGTAGCCGCGCTAGCATTAATGGAATCCCCGGCAATTATAGTAGGTCTCATTCTAGTCAGTGTATTTGGCGGGGAAGAAGGAAAACGCGAAATAGTTTGGCCAGAAGTGTTGCAAGAAGCATTCCTAAACAGTTCAGTTTTTCTGCTGATTGGCAGCCTAATTATGGGCGTACTGACAGGAGAGCATGGTTGGGAAGTTATGAGCCCGTTTACTCAAGACTTGTTTTACGGAGTTCTGACTTTTTTCTTACTAGACATGGGGCTGGTTGCAGCCAGCAGAATTAAAGATTTGCAAGAAGCAGGAGTTTTTCTGATCGGCTTTGCAATCCTAATTCCGATACTCAACGCAGTAATTGCTTTAGTAATAGCCAAATTAATCGGAATGCCGCAGGGAGACACTTTGCTGTTTGCCGTACTGTGCGCGAGTGCTTCTTATATAGCAGTACCAGCAGCCATGCGCCTAACTGTTCCGGAAGCGAATCCAAGTCTTTACATTTCAACTGCCTTAGCAGTGACATTTCCATTTAATATCATTGTAGGCATTCCCCTGTATCTATACGGAATAAATATGTTTTGGAGGTGAGATGATGGAGTCAGTCAAAAGAGTAGAAATCATAGCCCACTCAGTCGAACTCGGCAAGATTTTAGACGGTTTAGACAAAGCTGGCGTACCCGGTTATTCGGTGATCCGTGATGTCGCTGGAAAAAGCACTAGGGATCACGTTTCCCGTGATTCATCAATGACGGCGCTGGATAACATTTATGTGCTTGCTTTTTGTTCACCAGCTCAAGTTTCAGCAGTAGCAGAAAACATTAGACCAGTGCTCAATAAATTTGGTGGGTCGTGTTTTATTTCAGATGCGGTGGAATTGCTAATTACTAGATGCGTCGGGTAGTCATTAGTTATTAGTGATTATACCAATTCGGAAAATTTGAGCTACACATAGATTCTACGCCATATGTTTAGGGACACGGCACTGCCGTGTCCTTGAGCGAATAGGCAACTTTCATCTTAGGCTTTGGTTCCCCTAATCGCCACTGGTGAGAATGCCAATCCGTTTCGCCTTTTGGGTAAGTTTTTTATTATTACTTTAGCCTCATTTAAAAAAGGCAATTTTGAAAATAATTTCTGTCTATTATAGCACTCTTACAAGTTGACAAAAATCAGCCATTAGCCATTAGTCAGCGGTCATTTCAGGATTAATTGCCCTTCCCAGCCGGGGCAGAATTCAGAATTCTTAAGAGATAGAAAAGAATCAGTTGCAAAAATCCGTTAGCGTGGTAAATTCTAAGCCACAACAGGCGATCCTCTTCGTTGGCGTAGCCCCCGTAGGGGCGGGCTTCGCTAACGCCCGATCGACTAACGATATTTTCAATAGGAGTTTAAACATGGCTGCATTAAAAGTCGGCATCAACGGATTTGGTCGCATCGGACGGCTAGTCATGCGTGCCGGCATCAAAAACCCCAACATCGAATTTGTCGGCATTAACGACTTAGTTTCGCCAGACAACCTGGCTTATCTTTTCAAATACGACTCTACCCACGGCATTTACGACGGCGAAGTGGAAAGCAAACCAGACGGCATTCTCATTGACGGAAATTTTATACCCTGCACAGCGATTAGAAATCCGGCAGAATTGCCTTGGGATAAAACGAGTGCAGACTATGTTGTAGAATCTACCGGATTGTTTACAGATTTTGAAGGCGCATCAAAACACTTGACGGCGGGAGCAAAACGAGTAATACTTTCAGCACCCACAAAAGACCCGGAAAAAGTTCCAACTTTTCTAGTAGGCGTCAACCACCACAAATTTGACCAGGCCAAAGATACTGTTGTTTCTAATGCTAGCTGTACGACGAATTGTTTAGCACCAATTGCCAAAGTAATTAACGATAACTTCGGATTGGAAGAAGGTTTAATGACGACAGTTCACGCAATGACAGCTACTCAACCAACTGTAGACGGCCCCAGCCAAAAAGATTGGCGGGGAGGACGCGGTGCGGCTCAAAATATTATTCCATCTTCCACCGGTGCAGCGAAAGCTGTTACTTTGGTGTTGCCAGAATTGAAAGGAAAATTGACTGGAATGGCTTTGCGCGTGCCAACTCCCGATGTGTCTGTAGTTGACCTTACTTTTAAAACGGCGAAGGAAACTAGCTATAAAGAAATTTGTGAAGCAATGAAAAAAGCTTCGGAGGGCGAACTCAAAGGCATTCTGGGATATACTGAGGATGCGGTGGTTTCGACAGATTTTCAGGGCGACGCGCGATCGAGCATTTTTGATGCAGGTGCGGGAATTGAACTAAATTCTAAGTTTTTCAAAGTTGTTTCCTGGTACGACAACGAGTGGGGTTATTCTAGTCGCGTGATAGACTTAATGCTGTCTATGGCCGAGAAAGACGGAATTTTGAATAATTAATTTTTTGGGGGTGGCATTGTGGGCGGGCTCGCGTATCCACCCCACACACCAATTCCTATGAATTTTTGTGGAACGGGCTGTCCGGCCCCTTCCTGATAATATTATTTAATGTGAGTTAAACTTTTTTTATTTCCGATTCGATCGCACTCATGTCTGAATTACCACCGCTGAATAACGAAACTATTTGGGCTATTCTCAACGAAGAAATCGACGATGCTGCTGTCAATCAGCTAGTTTGGCAGTATCTGGGCTACTGCTGGGATGCCGAGACTGGCAAGTGGAACAGTGCAGGTGTTGCAGCCGAGTGGCGTCAAGAGTACCCGGAACCGCCGGATTTTATCGATTCTAGGCCGGCGACGGTGAAATTGACTCGATCGACCCCTCCAGAAAACAAGCAGTTGCTGAAGGAAAAATTGGGCTTTAAAGGCTATAAAATTGGGGAATTCGGGCCGAGACAGACTCGTAGGGCGACGATGGCTAATTGGTTGATGGGTTTTATGGAATCTGGGGCGTAAGAGGAATATTGGATGGCTGTGCGGTTGTGGCCACCGTTAAAGTACAGAGATATTAAATTTTTTGGCAGGAAAACCCCTAAATCCCTATAAAGGATTGAAACTTTGATTAAACTCTTCCTTTCTTTCTCTGTGTCCTCTGCGTCCTCTGCGGTTAATTAACAAAAATTAAGCCTGTTGAAAGTCAAAAAAGACTACAACTCACCAATTCCAACCTCCCCACCCCCAACCCTGACATCGGGCTGTTCCGTAAAGTATCCTAGAGTCGGCACAAAACAACTGTGAGGAAAGCTTTATGAAAACAATCACTATATCTGGCTTAACCAGCATTTCCCTGGCTACCCTAATGCTAGCAGGCGTTTCAGTCAATGCAATCGCCACACCAGCCACCACCCCACCCCTAACCCAACTCGCCCAAGCTACTGCCAAAAAACGCCTCGTCGTCATGGACTTCGACTACGGCACCACCAACAGCTATTACACTTCCTACAGGGGAGTCGGCGCCGCCAAAGGCATCAGCGAACTGCTAATCAACGAACTCGTCAACAATGGCACTTATACAGTAGTCGATCGTAGCAAACTCGAACAAGTGCTCAAACAGCAAAATCGCAGCGGCGCGATGGATGCCGGCACAGCAGCCGAAATTGGCAAACAATTAGGAGTTGACGCCGTACTCATCGGCACCATTACCAAGTTTAATATCGACAAACAATCCGGCGGCGGCAGTTTCATGGGAATCGGTGCCGGTTCACAAAAAACCAAAGCTACCGTTCAAATAGATGTGCGGTTAATCGGTACAGCTTCGGGAGATATTCTTGCCACCGCCAAAGCAGTTGGAGAAGCGGATCAAAGCGATTCTAATATTTCCGTTAGGGGTATTGGCGGCAATTCTGGCAGCAGCAATGAAGACTCACTTTTGAGCGCGGCAGTTGACAAAGCCGTATCCCAAATGGTGACCAAACTGGCAGAGGTATCTAAGAAATTAGGTTAGAAATTTTTCAAAATTTTTAGATTTTATATTGGTAATTGTTAACTCCCCAATCTAAAATCTAAAAATTTTTCATATCCTTGAGCTGCAATTGTACCCGTTAATATTAGTTTTGTTTAGGAATCTGCATTTTCCTTTATACTAAACTCTATCAATTTCGCTCAACATACTCAAGCATTAGTAGTTTAATTAGCATTGGGACTTGAGGCAGCATCAACGCATTTTCCCTTTTGAGTTGGGTTTAAGGTTAGGTTAGAGACTACTTTAGAAACGCCAGCTTGTTCTTGAATCCATCCGATTTCCCCCGGTTGCAGCTTGGCGCTTTCTACTTCAACTGTTGGGTTAACTGCCGGGGAAGGCGAGGGATTTGTCACACCGGGAGGCAGCTTGGCGCTTTCTACTTCAACTGTTGGCTTAACTGTCGGGGAAGGCGAGGGAGTTGTCACAGCGGGAGATGGATTCTGTGCCGGTTTTGAAACTGTAGAAAAATCTTTATTGGACTCGGGTTTTGGAGAGTTCGATCGCACTCTTTCTGGAATCGAACAAACTTTCAATTCCAGCCAATTGCCTTGAGGCGTAAGCTGTTTGTTTGTCACCTGTAAAACGCTACCGGCTGGGACTGTTCCTTTGACAGTCAACTCACCGATGGCGACTCGCAAATCCAAGCGATCGCCCTCTTTTTCCACTTCCCCAGCCCCAGAACTTTTAATCTCTACAAACGAGCCGATTTCTAAAGATTTGACCGGAGAAGGTACAGATTCAACAGTTTTTTCTGGCTTGCTTCCAGGATTAATTAATCCGCCTTTGCCAAAAATCGACTCCCCGGCAGTATCGATCGCGCGACCCACCGGAGGGATGAAAAAATAAGCAAATACACCCCCCAACCCTAATAAAAATAAAATTTTCAGCAGCAGCGAAAATGGGCTTTTGCTTTTGTCCGGCTGTAACAACTGCGTTTTTCCTTCAGAACTCCCATCGCCAAGGCTTGTGGACCCATTCAAATCCGTTGGCATATCCTCGCTGTCGGAAATTAGTTCGATCGGCGTATCTAAAGGTGCGACAGACAGTTCTGTCAAAGTATTGCCGTCTTCCCTCAAATGTGCTTGACAGTGAATTAAAGCAACAGTGACGTTATCGTGACCGTTTCTAGTATTAGCAATCTCAATCAGTCGATCGCGCGCCTTACCCAAATTAATGCTACCGTCGAGAATTGGCAAAATCTCCGCTTCCCAACATTCCTCAACCCGGTCTTTATCACTCAAACCGTCGGAACACAGCAGCAAAACGCAGTCTTCATCCACTGGAAAACGCTGCACAGTCGGGTGCAAAGTGTTCGACGAAGTAATCCCCAAAGCTTGAATCAGAGCTCCGGCGGCCACTTGTTCCAAAGCATCCCGGTAGAGAGAGTAGCCCAAACGCACCTCGCGGCAAGCAACATTATCATCGAGAGTAACTTGATAGCAACCGGTGCGGGTAATCCAGTAAGCGCGACTATCTCCGACGTGGGCGACGTAGAGTTCGTGAATGTGGGCTAAACCCATAACTAGGGTAGTTCCCATCCGCTGGCGGCCTTGGCGGTGTTCGCTGTCGTTGCGACTGGCTATCTTGTCGTTAGCAGCACAAGCCGCCCGTTCCAGCTTGGAAGTCAGGCTCAACGGGTCCCAATTAGCCTGATGCAGGGGCATTTGCTGCAACTTGTCGCGCAGCACACCAATTGCTTCTTCCGAAGCGACTTCGCCGCCGTCTTGTCCACCGATACCGTCGCAGACGATGGCGCAAGCTTCCGCACCCGGGTTTCCTGCGAACAGCGTACCGCTGGGCGGATAGCAAGCATCTTCGTTGTGAGCCCTGGATCTGCCTACATCTGTGCCCGTGGCAATTTCAACGTGACGATCGTAAAATCGGCCGCACTTTGCCAAAGCTTTATCCAACTGGCCCATCAATTGTTCGCCGTGGCGCACTTGACCCGCAACCATTTGCTGGCAAAGTTGCCTCAAAAAATTAGCAATAGCCGGGTGAGCATCTTCGAGCCACTGCTGCCACAATTTGCCCAACTGCGACAAATGAGGCGGTTTGCGATCGGGCTGCAATTCCAGAAACCGCACCAATTGCCCTTCCACCCGCAGCAGTTCCGGAGTCAGCAGCGTGGAAGCCACGCCCTGAGCGATACACGGCTGCCATAACTGGGCAATTTGCCACAGCCAATTGAGCTGCCGCATCGCTGCTGATCCTTTCCAGGAGTCGGCCAATTCCGGCATTAAAGATTCCGTCACCTTCAAAATCGGCCCGTTTTCCAGTAGCCAAATATCTCCCGAGAGCTTGCTCATCTTGGACGATACCAGGCCGTATACTTGAGGTACGTGCAACTGATAGGCAAACAGTCTCAGATAAGGAGTGACAACACTCGGAATCTCTTCGGGCAGTTCCGGCAAGTGTTCGGGTTGAGTATCGACAAGAAGTCGATCGCGCTTGACCAAGTAGCGACCAGCGATCAGATCGCCTGGCTTACACCCTTTGATCCCTTCACCTAAAGCCCATAAGTAGTGTTTTGCCACAGAGTTTTGCATAAGGGTTCCTGACGCCTTTGGGCAAGCGTGCTGATCTGAACTATTTTAGCGATTGAACCTCGACGGGTTGATACGTGGCGATTATTTGAAACTCCCGCTTTCTCAACAGACGCAGATTCTTAAGACTTCGCAGTCCTAATATCCTGATTTTTCAGGTTCCCGGAATCACCACGTTTCCACTGTTGTGTGCGTAGTGATATCTGCTACACAAAACTTGGCTAAACTTATTTAAGTCTCACCATTCAATCGGGATTGCTCCTGAAGGGTCTGCTTCCTGCTTCACCCAAGGGAGTCGGCTCCTTCTTGTCCACAGGCGTTAATTCGGGTGTAGCCCACCCTAATCGAATTAATTTTAGTTGAAGATTTTAGCCATGAGTCATCCAATATTTTCAACCTATTTAACGAAACGCGGACTCCCGTTCGACCTTGTGACAGGCTGGTCAGTTTTGACTTGCACGCTCGGTTTACTCTCCCAGATAATTAAGCCTTGGTTTTTGGCATCGCTCTAATTCTACCACCCACAAAGGTTAACCAGTCAAGTTAAGTATGACTAACTTTAGTAAATTTTTTTGCTATTTAGTCCAACTCCTGACAATATTTTAGGCGTGACTTTCCCCCAGTCTAGGGGTAGGTTTTAATGTCTTGTACTGACACGAATAGTTTACCATTTTGTTGACGGTCGGATGAATCTTGCTATGAGCTTTCAGGGTTAGACGATCGCGCGACGCCCAAGTCCTCGGCTTGAAAGCACGCTGTTTTCAGCATATTCCTGATAGTGGCAATTTCCGAAAAAATCGCTGCACTCAAGGGAATTAAGATTTTAGACTAACTATAATGGTATGATGCAGCTAGGTAGAAATCACCTGACCCGACAGGTATAAATAAATATCAATTCTCGGTTTTCTCGCCAAGGGTGTTAATTGCCTCGTGCCCGAGTTTCGCAAGTAAAGTTAAATTTAACCTGGCCTAAAGACGGATAAAAGCCCCCAGATTCATCTGTGGAGTCCATCTAAAGTATAAAATCTACAATCTAAAATCTCACATCTACTGACGGATGCAAGCTCCCGACAGGAGTGGTGGTGAGCAAAAAAAATTAGATATTAGTTCGTTCAAGCCCGCAGATCCATCTGTGGAGTCAATCTAAAATCTCAAATCTCAAATCGACTGACCGGCCTCTGCAAGCTGTTGAGTATTTAACCATGCCTCCACATGAACCCAGCGCCTTTTCCAAGAATTTGCCCGATCCGAAGCTACTGCCTGCAGTTGAAATAGACGAAATACTCACTAGCATTCAACATTCTCACAGTTTTTATTACAAAGTGATGAATCTTGAGGTTTGGGCGCTGGTGGAAACCTTGGATGGGCTGTTTCCCGGCGCTTGGGGTCAGTTTATGACCAACCGCCAACTTGCAGTTAAACAGTTTTTGGAACGCGATCGCGTTCCAAATTCTCCGGTTGATGCTGGGGAGGCGGGGGAGAAGTCTGATCGCAGTCGGAAGAAGGAAGAAGCCGGGAGTCAGGAGTCAGGAGTCAGAAACAAGCAGGAAGAAGAATAAAAGCAGATTTTCCCAATTCTCCCCATCTCCACCTTTCCTCTGTATCCCAGTCTAAATCCCCAAAGCGAGAGACAAAACAGAACCCTCTTTTCCCCCCGTACTCCCCTGATTAAGAGAAGTAGGAGGGATCGAAACTCAGCTACAAGCGACATTTATTATCGGTTTCAATCTTAAGTTGACATAAATGCCGATCGCCCGATCGCCGTTACAGGTGAATTTTGGCATCAACTTGAGGCAATCCCATGCTGTAGTTGACAGCGCGGCTGTTGAGATTGTAGCTGATTTGGCCTTTTTGTAAGAGCGATCGTACCAAGTGTTCCAACTCCGAACCGATACGGCGGAGGTTGTACTCGGTCAAGTCTTCGCCCTCGTATGCGTCTACGAGTTGGTCGAATTTGGCATATACCTGTTTGATTGACTCATCGTTCCAGTTAAGTTCGTTATCTGGGTCAATGTCGAGGGTCAAAAGGTCGTTGCTGGGTACGAGTTCGTTATCTTCGAGGATGGCGGTGTATATGCGAATATGGCGGGTTGTTGACTTGAGCTGCATGAGTTCTTATGTGTAAAGATTTTTTGCTGAGTTTATTGTAATGGCTGAGAGATGCGCGGGGAGGGTGGGCGATCGTCAATTTCTCGGAATCCCGAAATATTTTAGTTGTTCCACAGTCCAATTTTTGTAATATTCAGTTTTCTCTAAAGCATCGGAAGCGGGTTTCAGCTTAGAATTTACTTGAACGGTGAAGCCCGGATACGGCATCCTTCTAGTATGAAGCCCGTCAATATTAAAATCTTCTTCAGGATGAGTGTGAAAAGCCAGCAAGCCCAACTCTGAAATCTGACTATTCAGTTTGTCTATCAATTCTTTAGTTTGTGGCGCAGTAATTACGGTTTTTTCGGGATTAATTACTACCATTATTTCAAATTCCGAATTGTAAAATTCATAAATCGATTTCATTATGGCAGAATCTCCATCAAACTCAGTTAGCGCTGAAAAACGCTCAATTTTGAATAAAATTTGATTTGCCAAGCGTGCTTTTTTAGTGAAGGGACAAATCGGTAAATCGCTGAAAACTGGATGCGGTAGCTCGACAAACTCCGTCATCCATCTGAGGGTCGATTCTATAACTTCTGTGTCAGATTCATTCATCTACAATCTATGTATTTGATATTTCACACTCATCATACTTTATTTTTATGGAGGGCGATGCACACCATTGGTGTCAATTTAACGCTATTTCCCTCAGTCCGGCAGGGGTTTAAACCTCTGCCTCATAGCAAAAGTCCTCGCTATGAGGACTGAAGAACTCATTAGTCCTCTGAAGAAGACTTAAGCTATTAGCTAGCCAGGGAATTCATTCCCTGGCGGACTTTCGGTTAAATTTACACAAATACATTGTGCATCTTACTCTTACTACGTGCGATCGAATTCATTCGTGAATTGTGCCATCTGGCATAATTGCACCTGTGAGTTTTGCCTTTTCCAGATTTGCTCCAACCAGTTTAGCTTCCTTCAGGTTAGTTTTTTCTAAGTTTGCATAGCTCAAATTTGCCCCGCACAAGTTTGCAGAAGTTAAGTCTGCTTCACTTAAGTTTGCTCCATGTAGGTTAACCCCAGAGAGATTAAACCCACTCAAGTTTTGCCCGCTCAGATTAACGCTCTGTAAGTTTACCCCAATCAAATTTACCTCTGTGAGGTTAGCACCATCCAAGTTAGCGCCTAAACAGTTTGCGCCACTCAAACTTGCTCCACTTAAGTTAATCCCAATCAACTTGGCATAACTTAAGTTTGTACCAGTCAAATTTACCCCACTCAAATTCATGCCACTAAGGTTAACTCCTTGAAGGTTTACCCCAGTCAAACTTACCCCTGTTAAGTTAACACCACTAAGGTTTGCACCATTAAGGTTGACTTTAGTTACCTTCGATTGACTCAAGTCTGCTCCTGTCAGGTTAACATTAGGTAGATTTGCTTGAGTTAAGTTAGCTCTACTGAGGTTTGCTGTAGTCAGGTTTGCGCTATCTAACTTTGCTTGGCTTAAGTTAGCTAGACTCAAATTTGCCTGAATGAGTCTTGCGGAATACAATATTACCTTGGTTAAGTTAGCGCCACTTAAATTAACTTCAATCAAATCAGCATTTAGCAAGTTTGTTGAGTTTAAATTAGCGCCTTGCAAGTTAGCTCCAATCAAATTTACCCCAGTCAATTTGGCATTTGCTAGATTGGCACTGCTTAGGTTGGCTTGACTTAGACTGACATTAGAGTCGAGAGTTTTGCCACTTAGATCCACTCCCGCTAGGTTAATCCCTGTAAAGTCGCGTTCTCCTTCTTCATACCGTTTCCAAAATTCCTCAGCAGTAACAGCGGCTTCTTGACTTTTTTGAGTAGAATCATCAGTTATTTTGTCAGCATCGGCTTCCACAGTATCCGCATTTACAGGAGTAGCAACTGGCTGTTTTACCGCTTCGCTAGATGCTGGAATCGCTGTCTGATCGATCGCCTCTTCGCGCAATAACCGATCGACCCGATCGCTAAACTGCCTCAAAACCTCAGCATCATCAACCTTCTCACCAGCAGTCGAGCTTTTCTCAACCGCATTCTCAACATAATACTTGTCTACAAAACTTTGCAACCCAGCATTATATCCCTGTCCAACCGCCTGAAACCTCCATTCGCCATTCTTCTTATACAACCGTCCAAATTCTAAAGCCGTTTCTTGCGAAAATATCTGATTTAAATTGTACCGAACCAATTCGCTAAGATTCTCTGAATTGTAAAGCCGGATAAAAGCATTTTCAACTTGACTAAAACTTTGATTTTTTTCCTGTCCGTCGTGAATAGTCACCACAAACACTATTTCCTGAATCGCCGCATTGATTTTGCTCAAATCCAGATAAACCGTCTCATCATCTCCCTCCATTTGTCCATTCCTGCTGTCTCCCGAATGTCGCACCGAACCGTCCGGCGATGTCAGATTGTTGTAAAATACAAAATACTTTTCATCGGGAATGCGACCGTCCGCCGCTAACATAAAAACTGATGCGTCAATGTCGCAGTTTTGGGCTGTCTGGCTGACTTGCCACCCCAGGGCGATCGCAATTTTACTGAAATTAGGAGTTTCTTTAGAAAGATTGAACCTTTCACCCTTAGTTAATTCGATACTCATATGCGATAATTCCCTTACCTCATAAATGGTATTAATTATCTCATCTATGTTAACCCGATCGCAAATTGGATTTTATCTCGAAGACATCGAAACCCCAATTGGCAGAACCGTCAATTTAACTCTTACCGGACTCATTCTCCTATCTTCGACCAGCTTCATCGCCGAAACTTATCCGATTTCGGAAACTGTTAGAATTAATTTCCAAACTCTCGATACAGCGCTTTTAGTTATTTTTGTGTTTGAGTATTTATTGCGACTGTGGTGTGCCGAAAATCGAGTTAAATTTATTTTTAGTTTTTTTTCAATTATTGATTTGCTGGCAATATTACCATTTTTGCTGGGATTTGTCAACGTTAGTTTTATCCGAATTTTTCGCTGGTTTAGAATTCTCCGACTTATCCGGTTTCTGGAATTAAAAATTTCTATTTTCCGCATCAGTAGCGAAGATGGGGTGATTTTTGCTCGAATTTTGTTTACTTTGCTGGCAATAATTTTTGTTTATTCTGGTTTGATTTATCAAGTCGAACATCCGGCAAATCCCGAAAGTTTTGGAACTTTTTTGGATGCTGTTTATTTCTCCGTTGTCACGATGACCACGGTGGGATTTGGCGATGTTACTCCGATTTCGGAATCCGGCCGTTTTCTGACTATTTTGATGATTTTGACGGGAATTGCTCTGATTCCTTGGCAATTGGGGGATTTGATTAAACAATTAGTTAAAAGTGCTAATCACGGAGAAGCGGTTTGTAAAGGTTGCGGTTGGTCTGTACACGATGCTAATGCTAGATTTTGTAAAATGTGCGGCAGTCAGTTAGAGAATGGTTGACTGTTGACTGTTGACTGTTGACTGTTGTACAGATAACGGGTAGGGAAACCGCATTGCCGTGTCCTATACTTCATAAATCAGGAATACAGTGTAACTTCTTGCCTCTTCCTTCTTCCCTCTTCCTGACATCAGTTACATCTGTTACAGAATCCGTTGCCGAACTTCCCTCTTCCTTCTTCCCTCTTCCCTCTTCCTTCTTCCTTCTTTAAGCTAAGGGTAACAAAATTTCAAATTCAGTGCCTCTTCCTAACTCCGATCGCATTCTGAATGCACCGCCGTGTTTGCCCGTCACTATTTGATAGCTAACTGCTAAACTGGTTTCTTTGAGGGCGCGTTTTTCCGTAGAAAATGATTCTATAATTTTTTTGTACTTGCTAGGTGACATTCCTGGCCCGTTATCGGCTATGCAAATCGAAACCCAGCGAACATGAAGTTTATCTAAATCCGGCGCAGGTTCGGGACAGCAGACTTGAGTTGTGATTTCAATTTTAGGCTGGCGATCGCCGTCCCTGAATCCTCCACCTTTGAACTCTTTCGCCAATTCTTGACCCACTGCTTCATTAATTAATGTATGAATAGCATTGGTTAAGATATTCATAAATACTTGGTTTAGCTGTCCTGCATAGCATGGCACTGGTGGCAGGTAGCCGTAGTTTTTCACTACTTGGATTTCCCTGGTCAAACGACTTTTCAGCAGCAAAAGTATGCTGTCTATGTTGGCGTGCAAGTCGGTTGGTTTGGGATAAACATCGTCTATGTGGCAAAAGTTTTGCAAACTGCTTGCCAGCTTGCTCAAACGTTCTGCTCCTGATTTGATGCTGGCAACAGTTCGGAGGAAATCGTTTTGCAAAAAGTCATAGTCGATCTCTTCCTTGAGCCGTGATATTTCCGGCGGGGGGTCAGTACAGTATGCGTCGTAAACTGAGAGCAATTCCATCAAGTTTTTGCTGTAGTCGCTTACGTAGGTTAAATTCCCCCAGATAAAGCCTACCGGATCTAAAATTTCGTGGGCTACTCCGTTGACTAAACGCCCTAAACTAGCCATTTTTTCGCTTTGAATCATTTGAGTTTGGGCTCTTTCGTAACGGACTTGAGTTTCTATGCCACGAATTTGCCAGTAGGCGATGTTTAGTGCGTTAGGGTCTAACAGTCGGTAAGATTGGGAGTCTATTTGAACGACGATTGGTTCTGACTGCAATTCGGGCGATCGACGCAGAGCTTGTGGAGCTGCTGCCAAAATAGTTGTACTCTCTGGGACTAATAATATTTCGACGCGAGCGTAACTGTAGAGAACTTTTAGTGGCAGGTGCAAAAATAGCTCGGGGCCTTGGGGTTTGAGCAAATATTCCAGCAGTTGCCTGCGGGATATCATCCCCGCAAACTCTCCTGCTTCCATCAAGACGACTCCCGGCACTAGGGGATGCTGTTCAAACATTTCGGCAACTGCCACGGCCAAGCAGCTCGATTTAACCTGAAAGTCATACAGGGGCAAATCCCAGAGGGTAGACTCTAGGGAAAGGTCTTGATGGCTACCTTCGGAGAGTGAAGGGCCAATGAGTTTGGAACTGAATTTATTTGCCACTGGAACTTTTAGTTGCCGAAACGCTGGGAAAGTGAAATGAGAATCTACTACTAAGCTACCCTATCATTTCACCGCAGGAGCGAACAACCGAGAATATTCTTGAGTTAATCATGTTGTGCCAACTATAGGCAGGAGAATTTCAAATTCAGTATTCTTACCTGGTTGCGATCGCAATTTGAGTTGGCCACCGTGCTTTTCAGTGACGATTTGATTGCAGATAGCCAGCCCCATACCGCTGCCTTTGCCTGCTGGTTTAGTGGTGAAAAAGGTGTCAAATATCTGCTGGTGATTTTCTGGAGGAATGCCGGGCCCGTTATCGGCAATGCAAATTGCCACTCGCTTGCCGTGTTCGGTTTCTATGACTTTAGTGGTAATTTCGATTTGGGGCTGCCAGTTGTCCGGGTACTGGGTGTGTATTTCTCGATCGGCTGCGTACTCTGTCAGGGCGTCTAGAGCATTAACTAACAAATTCAAAAACACCTGACTCAACTGACCGGAGTAGCCGCTTACTAGCGGCAGTTCGCCGTAATTTTTAACCACTGCTATGCTATTTTTAAAGCGGTTTTTCAATATTAACAGCGTCATTTCCACGCATTCGTGAATGTCTGTCTCCACTGGTTTTGTCTCGTCCATATGAGAGAAGTGGTGCAGCCCGTTAACTATTTTTAGTAATTGCGAGGCTCCCAACTCCATCCCTTCTAAGGTGATAGGCAAATCTTCTTGTAAAAAATCAAATTCAATTTCTTCTTTGAGAGCGTCTATTCGGGGACATGGTTCCGGATATTCTTCTTCATAAACCGACATGAGCTGAAGCAAATGTTCAAAATAGGATAGCAGAAAAGTTAAGTTCCCCCAAATACAGTTCAGCGGATTTCTGATTTCATGGGCTACTTCTGCTACAATTCTCCCCAAACTAGCCATTTTTTCTGTTTGGATGAGTTTGGCTTGGGTTTGTTTGTGGAGCAACTTATTTGTTAATTGATGAATTCTTGATTGAGCAACCATTAATTGGTGTACGTCTAAGAGTTTGTAGCTCTGAGGCGCTACTTCCACTACTACAGGTTCGTAAATTAATTCTCCTGACCTGTAAAGCGATTCCTCGGCGGCTTCTACTATTAATTTACTGCCGGGAAGTATCAGCGGCTCTGGCTTAGAAAACTTGTATAATACCTCTATTGGTCGCTTGAAAAACATTTCTAATCCGTAGCGGCGGTTAATTTTTTCAAAAAATAGACGCCTGGATATTACGCCGACAAAAGTACCCTCCTCTGTCAAAATAACGCCGGGAAGCATGGAATTTTTTTCAAAAGCCTGGGCTACTTCTTTTGCCTGTTGAGTTAATTCAATTTGGCAGTTGTAGAGGGGCAGGTCTAGGAGAGTTGATTCTAAGGAGATGTCCCAAGTACAAATTTCAGGTATATGCAACACTGATAACTCCGAGCTAGTCTCACGCACAGCAAACATAGATGAAACCCCTGTTAAATGTTGTATAGATGGATAACTTAAGTTGCTATTAATTGGTAATGGGTAATTGGAAGAGGGTAGTTGCTAGTTTGTTAAATTAGAATAGTACCCGGTGACCTAACCCGATTACACTAGCATTGTGTGCTAAAGGTTTTGTTTCTAAATCAATGTTAAACGATCGAAGCTTTTGTGGATATTACGGAGTTCATCTGTAAACTTTTTACCATGATATACCTGCGATCGCGTGTTTTCCGAAAATTTTTAATATTTATAATTAATTATTGTGATAAATTATACCATTTTTCTAGTCATAGAAGGGAATTGGAGAACCGCGAGCGGCTTATCAGTGAATATACGGGCATCCTTCGAGGGTTGGAGGGCCCGGATTAGCCATCGTCTAAGGGGCTTGAGGTTCCAACGGTATCGTCAAGACTGGGGTCCAGGCAACAATCGGCAGATTGTACAGCAGAAAGAAGTTCGGCCACGGATTTGCTTTCTTCGGATGTAACCGAATGTAACGGATGGAAGGCTTTAGTTATCGTCGCAAGAGAAGGAAGAAGCAATGTTCCGCAAGGGTTTGTGCAATTAAGAACGTTCTAACCGTATTGGCCGTGGCCATACCACTCAAAAGAAATGCAACTTTAAGCAACTTCCAACCTCGATGGTAGTCAGTTTTTTGCCATCTGCTATCTGCCATCTGCCGTCTGCCGTCTCAAATCGTCTTAGGGTTCAACCTCCGGCCAGAGGCGTTCTAGCTGATACCGCCAAGCCGCGAGAGTATTTTCGCGAGACTCTCGCCCTAGTTCCATTTCACCCATCAATCCCTCTGCGTAGAAACGGTCTAAAGTCTGAAGGGTAGTTTCCACAGACTGTCCCTGCGCTTTCGCAGCTTTGATGATTTGACGGATGCGGCTTTCTATTAAACCGCCGAAAAAGTCAGACAAACCTCTCTCTTGCAAAGCCAGCAGTCTGGCGACAGCGGCTGAGAAATCGGCGGCGGCGAGTGTGGCACAACTGTGCTGAAATACTCCCCACAAAACGTTTTGATGTAAGGCGTAGCGAGTTTCGAGGGTGGTGTCAAAGTTAGCTTCTAGCAGTTTATCAAGAAATGGTTGAGCTTCCTGGGCATCAGCGATCGGCAGCAAAATCCGCAGCCAACTCCCGTCTTCTGAAAGGAGGACTAAGAGGCGAAAATTGGGCGTTTCTACTTGCCAAGAAGTGACAGCAGGCATCTCAACACTGTCACCAAATAAGTCTTGAAGGGTATTGCTAATTTCTTCTGGAGTCATGCGAATTTTGATTTTAGGTTTGAGGTTTTAGATGTGAAATTGCAGGCTGGAGAGTTGGTTTCAAAAGTTTGTAATATTTACCAGTATGGCTTAGTATCAACTCAATTTCAAATTTCAAATTTTAAATCAATTTAGTAAAAGTAGGGTGTGCACCGCGCATATTTCAACGCTTCGTGTTTATGGGCGCACCTTACCCTATTGAGATTTACCAATATCGCTCAATCTAAAACCTAAAATCTCAAATTGATTTATGGTAGCCAGCGGGGGTGATAGCCGGCAAAGGGAAGTTCTTCTGGCTGTAGTTTTGGGGGAGAACCGTCTGCCGGTATTTCTACTAAGGGTAGCAGCCAGAGGCGGCTGGTGGCGATCGACTGTCCACTATCGTTGCGGGGACTGTCTGCTGCTGAGGGAGTTGCTGCTGTGACTGATTGGTCGAAAATTAATGCCAGCCCGTCGGGAGATAAACTGATTTGGGTATCTAATTGGTTGGGCAAAATCAGCAGCGGTTTGATGGTTCCTACCAAACGAGTACCTTCTTTTTTGAGGTCGATGGTGGCGATGAAAGGCTGTTCTTTGTAGCTTTCTGTTTTGAGGCGTTGGGCTAACAAACAGTAGAGACGCTGAATTTGGTTGTCTTGGTTTTTGCGGGGGTCGAAATAAACGGCCATAATGCTGCCAGGAATACGCAATATTTCTTGTTCTACACCTTGGTTATCTAAGATGAAAAGCGATCGAGTAAAGTCGCTGTTGTATTTAACATAGGCGGCGGCAGAGTTGTCCCGGGCCATGCCCAATACTTGTTCGTATTTTGGCAAAAATTCTACTGGGTCTGCTTCGGGTTTGAGGGGGACGATCGCTAATCCTTGTTTTTGAGATATTACCATCGATTTGCTGTCGGGGCGAATCATAAAATCTCCGCCTTGTTCATTTTCCAAGGGTCTGGGTGGCACTTTTTCTTCCAAAATCCAAGGACTGAAATCGCCGGGATTGCGGCGGTTGACGCGCTGGACAACTATGATTTTTCCGTCGGCTGAGAGGTCGAATTTGAGGTTTTGGTAATCTTTGGAGTCTAAGATTTTGTCGATTCTACCGGCTGGGTATTTTTTTTGAGTTCCTGAGTCCGATTGGGGGTTGAGACCGGTGGTGACTGTGAATAGTTCTTGATTTAGAGTGCCGCGAGTACGGGCGATCGATCGATCTGTGGCGGAGAATAAAATGCGATCGCTGTCGGGATACGGTTTAAAATCGGTAACGACTAAATCTTTGGGAGTTAGGGGTATCGGTTTTGAGTCGCTGCTAGTGAGATTGACTAGCATTAATCTGCTTTCTGTTTCGCCTTGGACACCGATGTAAGCAAAAGCTCGATCGCGGCTGCGAAAGGAACTGCTAAACGGTTGCATCGGCGTTCCTTTGTTTTGGTTTTTTTCTCCGAAATACTTGTCGGTTGCTCCGGCGAGTTTGACTGTGTAGGTAACGCCGTAGGGTGCGGGATCTTTGAGGGTGTAAGCCATGCGTCTTCCAGCCCAACTAAATTTACCGGGGAGGGGGGGTTCTAGTTTTAAGTTTTCCTCAACGGTGGAGTGGTTCATCGGCCGAAAGAAGGTGAGGATAAAGCCGGTATCTTCAGCGCCGATTTGTTTGTTTTCCCAGGTAAATTCTCGCACTCTGGGTGCTGTGCGATCGCCGCTCAGCAGCAGCAGTCCGATTAAGACGCTCAGCACTAGCATGAGGAAGATGGCCGTGCGGTCGATCGGCTGTTTGAATGGCAGATTAGCGAAGGGTGAAGAATTAATTTTTTTCTTAAAAATACTCACAAATCTTTCTCTCCTACTTTCTGCTGAAAATCAACTGCCAAATTTTCCCTCTTAAATTTTACTGTCTTGGGCGTACTTCCGACCCTTGGAAACGGTTTTTTTTACCAGCGAAAATGGCTACAACGAAATATGTTGGTAAAAAACTCGGTTTCTGAAAGTGTGTGTGCCTCCAGGAATGAACTAAACTCACGAGCTTAAATCCGTGGAGTCTGCGGCACTTTCAACAGTATCAACCGAGTGGAGATGTGAAATTTTATTTTTACCTTTTAGGATACCTCAGAGCTAAAAATTGCTCGATCGAGAGAGGCTTTGAGGAGAGTATATCACCCTACAATTGTGCCATTTGCGTCCAGGAATATTTGAGATTTGAGATTTGAGATTTGAGATTAAATCTCAAATCGCTAATTATTTAATAGGTTGAGAGTTAACCCTGGCGCTCTACCCATCATCCTAATAATCATGACCCCTGCTTAGATACCTTTCACGAATACTTGACGATTAGTGGGTTGGAAATATTATTAACTGCTGACAGTGTATATGGCGATTCTGGTGCGGGATATAGCTTAGAATATTTGCTATCGTAATGCCTGACCTCAAAATAGTTTAAGTTTGACGGGTGAGGCTTATATATTGAGAAACATTCCAAAATACAAAAAGTCGCTGCACTCTCTAAAGGCCCGACATTCACTACTTGATTTTTAAAAAGGCGACCTGATTTCATCCACTCTTTCATCTGCTTTCTTGACAAACAGTAAAATCCTGAATGAGGATTGCTACACTCAGCAAATTTTACAGTTTCTATCTCTACACTAGATAGTTAAGTCCACGATAGTTGAGCATTTATTGTCAAATCAATGTATCTCTTGGTTCCTTTATACATTTCAAAACGGTGTGGGTAAAGAATAGCATTTTCATACCCACTTTGTCGGTTAAAATTATTTAATTTTTCTAGAATGAAAGCATCGTACAAAACAATGTCATCTTCTATAAATAAAAACCAGTCAAATTTTTCTACTCTTTCGACAAATTCTTCCTGAAGTGTAAACCCTACAAACATGGGGTCGCATTCAGGGCTTTCTTGTATCTCAATGCACTGAATTTGATATTCAGGTAAGTAGGCTGTAACGTGTCTGTTCGGTAGAGTGTGGATAGCAATGCTCAGGTCGCAATGAGCAAAACTCGTCAACAGTCTATCTATTTTGTGCCTGAGTCTCTCTATTTTTTCTGCGCCTTTTTCTGGATTGTTAGATTCTTCAAATGATGTAATGTGTGCGACAGCAGCAAAGACTTTGGGACGTTCTTTTTCTGGTTGTTCGATTTGTTTGAATAAATTTATTATGCCATTTATTTGATAAAAAAACATCAGTTTAGCATACCTCATGGCCACTCGCTATATTTCTTGAAACAGAGCAATTTGTAAAAAGATAAAGTGAATTACTTTTCTTTTTATATTGTGTTCGTCTGAAATATAAACAATCTCCTTTTTGTTTACTGAAATAGTTGATTGATGGGAATTAAATCCATCGGTGATATTTTATCGATTGGCAGACCAAAATCAAAAGCCACTCTAAACCAAATTAGAGTGGCTAGCACCCCTATAAACAGCGCTGTTAATTGAATATCCTGCCAAAAACAAGTTAGTCCTTCTTTCCACAAACCGTAGTTAGTTACTACATAGGTAGGTAGGTCGCCGAGAGCTACAGCAATCACGGCACCTAAATTACCTTTTAAGTGGTATCCCAGCGGTATAGTTATACATAGATTCACAAA
>NZ_JAUBQR010000048.1:0-33321 GCF_036701385.1 Microcoleus sp. Pol12B4
CGCCAAAGTCTTATACTGAGGTTTCTGCGCCGAATTTGTTAAAAAGGGTATTGAGAAGGTTGAGGATAAATGTATGAGTCGCGGTATTTATATTGTTGCGAATGATAAGGTGATCGAAAGTGCGATCGCCCTTTTAAACACCATACGTCTGTATAATTGTCAAATACCTGTTTTTCTGATTCCCTTCGACGACAATTATCAGCAAGTCGCAGCCGCACTCAGCAGTCTCCACGGGGTGCGATTGTTCCCAAATTTGGAGTTTGTCGAACAGTTTACCAGGGAAATTGGCCAAATGTTCGATCGCAACTTTTTAGCACTGCCTAACAAAATGCGAAAACTCGCCGCCTGGTTTGGCCCGCTTGACGAATTTCTGTACATCGATACCGATATCATTGTCTTTGAAGACATCGCAGACAACTTAAACAAACTATCAGAAGTAGACTTTTTTTGCTGCGACTACCACCACCTCAGCGAAAAACTGCGAAATGTATTTTCACCACTTGTAAAAGAACAGCATATTTTCACAGACTCACAGCTTCAAGATGTCTTCAACAGCGGTTTTTGGGCCTCCAGAAAAGGCACTATTACAGAATCGCAAATGTATGAGATTTTGCGAGAATGTTCGCAGCATCGAGAATATTTTGACTTTACTCAAAATGTCACAGACCAACCTCTACTAAATTATATCATTCTTAAACTAATTCCCAAGCGCTGCAATCTTGTTAAAGATTCAGCCACCGAACCTGGAAGCTGGGCGGGTTCCAAGCATTTTCAGGACATAGATTATGTTCTTTATGACAAAGGCAAAAGGTTAAAATATCTTCACTGGGCTGGAATACCGATTAAATCTGGTAGTCCCTATTGGAAAATTTGGAAACATTATCGTTATTTCAATGAGGAAGAGAAAAAACAAAATTTAGTGCAAAAAATATTTCGCTATTGGCATGGATAAATAATATTGTTTGTAGTCACACGGCGATTGAAATCGCTAGCAACGCGACCATACAAAAGAAGTCCACGCGGAATAAGAAATTAACGGGTTTCCAGCCCGCACCTAGTAACGAGTAGAATTACTTAATCTAAAATCTAAAATCTGATGACAAATGGCATTTATATTCTGGCAAATGATGTTGTTTTTGACCACTTAGTCGCTTTATTGAACAGTCTTGAAGTCAATGGGGCAAAAAATATTCTTGTTTGCATCATTCCCTATGATAATAACTTGAAAAAAGTGCGATCGCACATTTCCCTCCTACACAATGTCACACTGTTTGACAATACCGATTCCATCGATTTTTGGGAAAACTTTGCGGCTCAAGCTTGGACATCTCACCGCAAGGCTCAAAAAGTTTGGCAAGCCAAAGGTTGGCAAGAAGTTCACTGTTTGGGAATGCACCGAAAATTTTGCTGTTTTGACGGCCCTTTTGACCAATTTGTCTATTTTGACTGCGACACTCTGTTGATTGGTTCTCTGGATTATGTCTATCAAAAACTTGATGAGTTTGATTGGGTAGCCAACGATTTTCAATACAAATCTGACCTTAATTATGTATTTGATTTATCATCTCCCAAACTAGCCGAAATTTTCAATATAAGTCAACTACAATCTCATATTTTTTGTGCTGGTTGGTTTGCTTCAAAAAAAGGTATTTTAAATCGAAATAACTCAACCCAACTTTTAGATAAATTAACTTCGGGAGAAGCAGAAATTTTGTCTTTCCGGGGAACTGATCAACCTTTATTTAACTATTTAGTCGCCCGCAGTGGCATCTCTTTTTATAACTTTGCTTATCATCAACCTGCACGGGTAACGGGCAATCATTGGTCGTCTAAATTTGAGGTGATAGATTATGTTCTATATGACAAAGGGCGACGGTTGACTTACTTGCACTACATGAGTATTTCGGCTGCAAAGTTTACTCGCTTGTGTGCTGGCGAAGATGTTGAGATTCCTTACCGAGAGGTTTTCCTGCACTACCGATATTTGAATTCGCCGGAAACACCCCCAAAACTTGCGCCTCCAAATTTGTTGGTTCGCTTGGGGAGAAATCTCAAAACTTGGGGAAGTCAAAAAGTTAACAATTTTCAATTTAAGCTGCGGAATTTTTGGGATAAATAGCATCTAACTGTACTCTAACTGTACAAAGACTGAATCCACTCCCATTCGCGCCTTAAACCTTCTTCTAAAGCAACCTGCGGCTGATAACCTAAGATTTTCTTGGCTTTAGACACATCCGCGCTAGTGTGTCGCGCGTCTCCCCTCGCAGCTTCAGTAAAATCTATCCGAATAGGTCGATCTACTATCCTCTGTATTGTATCAATAACTTCTTTCAAAACCACCCGACTTCCCCCACCAATATTAAAAACTTCCCCCGCAGCTTCTGGAACCTCAGCCGCCGCTAAATTCGCCGCAACGCAATCGCTGATAAACGTAAAATCCCGCGTTTGCAATCCGTCGCCGAAAATTGAAGTGACCTCGTCAAACAAAATCGACTTAAAAAACTTGTGAAAAGCCATATCGGGGCGCTGTCTCGGTCCGTAAACAGTAAAATAGCGCAGCGAAGTAGTCGGAAGACCAAAATCTTTGTAATAAAGCCCGCACAAACGTTCACCGGCTAATTTCGTAATTCCGTAGGGAGAAACCGGCTGCGGACAAGCATTTTCATTCGTGGGAAAAGATTCAGCATTGCCGTAAATTGAAGAAGAAGAGGCATATACAAACTTTTGCAACCTTGGCGCATCTTTTGCCACTCCTAACAATACTTGAGTGCTGTTAATATTCCGTTCTGTATAGCTGCGAAAACCGTCGCCCCAGCTAGCATGAACTCCTGCTTGCGCCGCCTGATGAAATATTACCTTAGCATCGGATAAAAGACCTCGCCAATTTAGAGACAAAATATCGCCTTCCACCAATTCAAACCCCGGATACTTTTCAAATCATGCAATATTCTTGCGCTTGAGAGCCGGGTCGTAATAATCGTTGAACTCATCAATACCGATAACCGTCTCGCCTCGATTTAAAAGAGTTTCTACTAAGTTAGAGTCAATAAATCCCGCCGCACCTGTAACAATTAAAATACTCATTCGATTTTAGATTTTAGATTTTAAGATTTTAAATTTTTACACAAATTATTGTCTAAGTTGTCCTCCTCTTCTTTCTCTTCATCTGCGTTCTCGGCGGTTCCCAAAGCCTCAAATTAGGAGAATCCTAGATAACTATCAACCCCTTTGCTTTTCACTAAAGAGGTTGATAGTTAACTTTCATTGTTCAAAAGAATCTAAATCCAGCGCTTGGGAACCTCCGCGTTCTAACTCGATCAACAGCTTACCTAGCTGAGTCCAAACTAGCCAGCCCGTGAGCAGTGTCAGTGGCAAAGCTAAGGCATAAGAAAGTAGTTTGGGGAAGCCAAAAATCTCCATCCCCGAAGCTAAAAATACACAAATACCACCAGCCATTCCCACAAAAGGTATGACCAATTGCAGCCTTGGCAGGTTAGCCAAGGTGCGAGTAGAACGATTTTTAGACCACTGTTGTACGGATTGTTTGAGAGTTGCTTCAAATGCGACGCCGGAGGCCATACCTGCTAGTAATCCAGCCGACATTAAAAAATAGGGAGGTTCTGGAAAATAATACACAAATAATTCCTTAATTTGGGTAATTGGAAGTTGGGAATGGGGAATGGGGAATGGGGAATGGGGAAGAGTAGAATTATTTTTCTTCCTTCTTCCTTCTTCCTTCTTCCTTCTAATTAAAATCGAGTTAGCGCGGCTGCTCCTGCTGTGGAAAACTCCGTCAAAGCGCCTAGAGCAACGTTGAACAGGCGACTGGGCTGCAAATCTTCCTTGACTAAGTTCCACAGGCTGCGAACTTCTTCGGTGTGGAGTCGATCGTCCTCAATCAAAGCTAATATTAGCTGGCGCCTCAAAAACGACCCTTCATCTGACAGCAAAAATTGCAAGCCTAGTTGGGCGGTGGGGAGCAAGTCGAAACTGCGATCGGATCGGGCGATCGCGATCATGTCCTCTAACCTGTTCCACTGGAATTTGCCATCTTTGAATAATACCTCAATCAGTCGCCGCCGCAGTGCCGGAGATTCTCCGTTCAACAGACGTCGCGCTACATAAGGATACGCCACCTCGACTATCTTGAAATTCGGATTCAGCGTCAGGGCCAAACCTTCTTCTGTCACCAGAGAGCGAATAATTAAGGCAAATTTCGCCGGCACTCGGAAAGGATAATCGTACATCAACTCCGAAAACTGGTCTGTAATCGTTTTGAAGTTAAAATCTGACACCTTTTCGCCGACGATATCACCCAGTACAGATTCTAACGCCGGGACGATCGGCATAATATCTGTATCTGGCGTCAAAAAGCCCAGTTTGACAAAATCCTTTGCTAACTCTAAATAATCTTTGTTGATCAAATGAACGACAGAATCAACCAAAGTTTCTTTAGTTGTTTCTTCCATCTGATCCATCATCCCAAAATCAATGTAAGCCATGCGGCCGTCCGCTAAGGCAAACAGATTTCCCGGATGGGGGTCAGCGTGAAAAAATCCGTGTTCGAGCAACTGTCGCAAACCGCTGCGGACTCCGACTTCAATTAAACTATCGGTATCCAAACCGGCGGCTTTAACACTTTCCATATCTGTCAGCTTGATGCCGTCAATCCATTCGAGAGTCAGAACGCAATTTGAAGTATAACGCCAGTAAATGCTCGGAACTTTTACTGTCGGGTCGTCGGCAAAATTTGTAGCAAATTTCTCGGCGTTCCGGCCTTCATTGATATAATCAATTTCCTCGAACAATTTGATACCGAATTCATCGACGATCAAACAAAGGTCGTGACCGAGATTCAGCGGCAACAAGGGGCCCAACCATCCAGCCGCCCAGCGCATTAAATAAAGATCGAGGCTCAAGACTGGCAGCAAATTCGGTCGCTGAACCTTCACTGCTACTGCTTCCCCGGTGAGGAGGCGAGCTCGGTAGACTTGACCGAGACTTGCCGCGGCGACAGGTTCGGGGGAGATTTCGCTGTAGGTTTCGCTAATTTTGCGCTCAAGTTCTGCTTCAATAATCTCGAAAGCGCGCACCGAGTCAAACGGTGGCAATTGATCCTGAAGTTTGATCAATTCTTCGAGAAAGTCTTTGCGGATCAAATCCGGTCTGGTAGAAAGGGCTTGGCCGACTTTAATGAAAGTGGGGCCCAAGCGAGTGAGTATTTGTCGCAGGTGGGCGGCCCGTTCTGGCTGGTGTGCTGCGACTTCGTGCTGCCAACTGTCCCACAGCATCCCCAGCACGAAGCCCGCAAAAGACCAAATAACGGTAATTGCGCGCCAAATTGCTTTCCAAGGACGGTTGCGGTAATACTGAGCGATCGCTTGTGGATCGTAGCGTCTAGCCTGAGTGAATTGATACTGAGGCACTCGTTTATTTTCCTCTTATCTTATGAAAATTACAGGTTAAATTGAGAATTGGGCATCGGGCATCGGGCATCGGGCATCGGGTATCGGGCATCGGGCATCGGGGATTGGAAGTCGAAAGTTCAAATATTATTTATTCTTCGTTCTTCGTTCTTCCTTCTTCGTTCTTCCCTGTTCCCTCTTCCTTCTTCCTTCTTCATCATTGACCGATCGCATTTCAAGTTTTAGGCGAGCGGAAAATGCACCCGTTCGAGGCGGATTGCTAGCCTAAATTTGTTTCTTTTCATTAAATATAGTACATAAAAGTACAAGTGATCGGTCAAAATACTTAACAGCTCTCCCTGACCGCTGCACATTCTCACACCACTGCAACCCTGCAATTCTTTTCTCCTCCTGCATTTCCCTCGCTGATGCCATCGCGCCAAAGCTACCGGATGCGATCGGCCTTTGCCAAGCAATCTTTCAGCCCATAAATCGTCCGCTCTTGTTGATCCCTCGACAGTTCCGGAAACATCGGCAAAGACAAGACTTCGCGACAAACTTGCTCAGCCTTTGGCAACTGACCTGCTTGATAGCCCAAAGATTTGTAAACAGGTTGCAGGTGCAAAGGTAACGGATAGTAAACCATCGAACCGATGCCGCATTCCTGCAACTGAGCCCGCATCCAATCTCGAAAATTGCCAGAGGAATTTTGCGCGTCTTCTGGACTTGTCAGCCGGATCGTGTATTGATTCCAAACTCCTTTTGCTTCCGGCAATGCTTGGGGCACGACAACTCCGGGCACGCGGGAGAGAAATTCGGTGTAAAGTTCGGCTTTCTCCCGCCGCTGGGCGTTCCAACTGTCGAGATACCGCAATTTAATGCTGAGAATCACCGCTTGCAGGGCATCTAAACGGCTGTTGTAGCCGATTTCTTCGTAGAAATACCTAGAAGACTGTCCGTGTTCTTTGAGCACTCGCATCGAAGCTGCGAGGGCTGGATCGTTTGTCGTCACCGCGCCACCATCACCGCAAGCGCCTAAATTTTTGGTCGGATAAAAACTGAAGCAGCCGACATGGCCAATGCTGCCGACTTTTCGAGACTGCCACTCGGCCCCGACAGATTGGGCGCAATCTTCAATTACGGCTAAATTGTGCCGAGTCGCAATTTCCATCAGCCGAGTCATGTCTACCGGTTGGCCGAAGATGTGGACGGGCATAATTGCCTTGGTTTTGTCGGTAATTGCCGCCTCCAGGAGTTCGACATCCAGATTAAAAGTCTCGCTGTCAATATCGACAAATACTGGAGTTGCACCGACGGCGCTAATTGTCTCAGCCGAAGCAAAAAAGGTAAAAGGAGTGGTAATCACTTCATCGCCGGGGCCAATTTTGAGAGCTCGCAAGGCCAAAATCAGCGCATCCGTGCCGGAGTTACAGCCAACGCACTCGGAAACTCCAGTGTAGTCGGCGAACTCTCGTTCAAAACTCTTCACGGCTGGGCCGCCTACGTAGCCGCCAGAGGCAAGCACTTTTTGCACCGCAGCGGTTATCTCGTCGCCAATCTGCGCGTATTGGCGGGTTAAGTCGAGGGGGGGAACATTATTCACTCTTCACACCATAAATTTCAACCATTATCAAAGCAAATTCTTGCAGCAAAACTGTTTCTCAGAAACCTTTATTGCAATATCTTATATTTGGACAGGCAAACAATCACATTATCGAAAGGGTGGGCCGGTGTTAATTCTGCTAGATTTTACAGATTTGGGTTGGGCTTTGGGGATGGTGGCGATCGCGATCGGGCTTTCGGCGTGGCAGGGATTGGGATTGGAGGGGGCGATCGCGATCGCGGCGGGGCGCACCCTGATCCAGCTAATCTTAGTCGGGTACGTGCTCGCAGTCGTATTTGACCCCGAGGGGAAAAATCCTTGGCTGGTTTTAGCAGTTTTAGCAATCATGCTGACAACAGCTAGCATGGTTGCCAGCAACCGCATCAGCAAAAAAATCAAGAACTTACTGCCCTTAGTTTGGGGTTCAATTTTTATCAGTACGGCCTTGACTCTCGCCTATACAAACTTGCTCATTTTGCAGCCTGACCCTTGGTACGAACCGCAATACCTGATTCCTTTAGCGGGTATGATTTTGGGCAATGCCATGAACTCCGGGGCGATCGCGGGCGAAAGACTTGTGAGTACAGTTAATAGCAGCCAGTTAGAAATAGAAACCCATTTAAGTTTAGGTTCGACGCCGCAGCAAGCAGTAAAGCAGTACCGCAAAGATGCGATCAAAGCTGGATTAATCCCGCTCTTAAATACAATGACGGTGGTAGGAATCGTGACTTTACCCGGAATGATGACCGGTCAAATGCTGAGCGGTGTCAGTCCTCTCGATGCAGCATCTTACCAGATTTTGATTATGTTTGTGTTAGCACTGGCAACTGTAATCGCAACTCTGCTGTTGACTGAGGGATTGTCCCGGAAGTTTTTCAATCAAGATGCACAATTGATCAAATGGTAATGGTTAATTGGTGATTGTAGATGTAAATTGATTCTGATTACCGTAGGGGCGGGTTAACCAATATCTCCCATACAAATGATAAATATTCTAAACCCGCCCCGCCCGTGACTTTATCGACCACAAGATCCGGTCTGGGCAGGTTTAGGGAATATCGGGCTGATCTTACTCAGCAGATCCAATGATTGGAATTAATCGTTCCTCGATTTCATCAATATAGGCTGTTAAGCCTGTATGAACACCTTTTTTTCGTAGAAGTTCCAGAGGCGTGTCTTCCCAGTACTGTTGTTCGCGTTCCATCTTGCCACCTGTTAGCTTTTCGACAACCACTTTAGGATTTCTAATGCGAGCGGGTTCTTTCCATGAGTGAAATCGCAGTTTGTGTGACTTCTCGCAAGGATTAAACGTCAATTCGGTCGTTATGTCTTGAAGAATTTGTTTTTCCTCTTGATTAGATGGAATAAACCCATTCAAAACCCAAGCTTCCCGCATTCGATCCGCTGTACCAATAATAATTGCTAATTTAGGTTGTCGATCGATGTGTTCTGAACAGGCTCGATCGTGTTCTGAACAGGCTTGCTCAATACCTTTTCTTCGTTAAAAGGTGTTCGGTTATCCCCCAGTAAATCCCTGAAAACCGATTTGACACAAGTCCTTCGTTGCGTTAGTATGATATCAGGAGTATCGTGAACCAAAAATTTTTGCTTCTGATATCCAAAAGTCTCTCATCAGAGGAGAGGGACTTCGTTGCGGAAGCTGGTAGAATGGCGCAGATGGCTACACCGATTGTCTACGTGGCAACCAAGCCACGGAAAAGGTCGAAAAGGGTGCCTCCAGCAGACGGGGGCGAAGGAGGGAAAAGCAATGAATGAACTCATAGGTGAAATTAACCGCGTTCTACAAATCCGTAGAAGGTTAGGTGTACTAGGTTCAGCCCTCGCCATTTGCTACTTGGTCTTCGTCAACAAGTCTCCTTTATTCTTAAAACTGAATAACTTATAGGTCTTCGGCGTTGCTGAATGCAGGTATGAAAGGATTGCTCGAACCCCGGAGACTGACTCTAAATCTTGAGCAATCATACCCATATTCCGCAACGCAGTAACTGTCAGCTTGATTATCTAAATCTCGAATAAAAAAAGGATCGTGAATTAAATAATTTGCATAAGCCTGTGGGATGGGCGTCTCGCCCGTCTATAAGCCACGGGCGAGACGCCCATCCCACAAGAACAATCAAAATTGCAGGTTATTTAATTCTCATTCCTAAGTTGTTAGCGCGCATTTAATTGTAACAATCATGTTTCTTGAAACAATGAGTGGGGCATTGCTCCTAGCCCGCCCCAAAAACTAAAATTAAATGCCGTAACAGCTTACTTCGGTTCGTGACTCCCAATCCGCTTGCCTTCGCCATCGTACACCTGCATCGGGATTTTGGCGTTTTCTGCGATCGCCTCCAAAGCTTTTTGCAATGTTTGAACGTGCTTTTCTACAGCTTGGCGAGTCTTCACAGCATTGTTGTTGTTCGCTTGGATGAAGGTTTGTTGCAGTTTCTGCACGTAACCTGGAGTCATCTGCACCGCAATCAAATCTTTGCTAACAGTATAATCGCAAATCTTGGGATTGCCTTTGCAAGTTCTATCTAAATCGGTGCGGGCTTTTTGCAGGTTCCTTTCTTCCTGCAACTTTACTTCTGCTTGCTGCAATGAATTTTTGTAGGAAGCGATCAGCGGTTGGGCTTTCTGAGAATAGGCAGTTGCCGCCGGCACTTGCTCCGCGTAGCTCAAAGCTCTTCGCCAGGATTCTGATGCTTTAAACCAGGCGTTTTTGCCCTCAAAAATTTGAGCTTCCGCTGCTAAAGTCACAGCTTGAGTATACGCATTTTCCGAAATTCCTTCGACATTTTTGCGCTCGCGAGCTTCGGAAAGTTTGGTTTCGTATTTGGGAACTAACAGTTTAGCTTGTTGGTAAGATGTCGTACTCGTGGGAATTCCTGATAGGATGTCGAGGGATTCTTCCCAACCTGATTGCACTTGAGCCCAAGTCTCTGCTGTCTGAGCTACGGCTTCGCGAGCTTCTGCTATTTGGGCTGTACTTTTGGCGGCGAGCAGGGTTTTTTCGGCTTGTTTCTCTGTGCTTAACTGGCGATTTCCAGTTGCTAAATTTTTCCCGTATTCTTTTGTCTTTCTCTGGGCAAACGGATAAACTGGGCTGTCTGGGGGGATTTCTCCTAGTTCGGCGATCGCACTTTGCCACAGAGCTTGCGCTTCCTGCCCGTTCTCGGCAGAATAAGGCGGATTTTGGGTTTTCTGGGCTGCTGACTGTGCGAGGCGCGCTGCATCGATCGCAGAGTTTAAATTCTGATTTTGCTTCCGGTAGTTTTCCAGGGCGCTTTGAGCTTCACCGCGATGAATTGACCAAGAGGGAATCGGTTCCAAAAGGGCGATCGCCTGTTTTAACTGTCGCTGCGCTTCTTGGGGGCCGTTGGCAACTTTTGACGTTTTCAGCGTCTTTGTCGAATTCTCGCTCAACTGTTTGGCATTAGCTAATGCAGTACATTCTCCGATGACGCAGGGGCGGCTCAGCATATAATAGCCGCCGGCCAAAACTAGCGCGGCGACACTGATGATTCCTGCAGCAGCCAGCATCGCAAACGGTGAATGCTTGGGTTTTTGGGCAACTGTTACCGCTTCCATATCCAGCGGATTGAAGGGATTGTCTGCAATATCTGTCGGTATGGCAGCTACTTTAAAGGCGATCGGATCGGAATTGCTGGAACTCTCAGACAAATTCGGGAAATATTCTTCATCCCACGCATCTTCCCCATCCGTTTCTAACGGTATCTCCTCCTCTACATCCGGCGTCTGAGCCACATTTTCTGTTAAGACTATCCCGGTTTCTGCTGCGGGGGTATTCTCTGTTTTTTTGAACAACTGCACTGTTTTTGGCCTTGATAAAACAGGGTTGTGCATGGTAAAAGAATGGAAAGCATAAGGCTGTTTTTGCCCGGTAATTTTTAGGCAAAGTCCAATCTGTTGAATAGATTCTGGTTCTATTTCGAGAATTGCTGCTTCTAGCACCGCAAAAGTCGGTTTGGCTTTGAGAACTAAACTGCGCGGGTGTTCTCCCACAACAGTTAATGATTCATCTCGAAAATCACAACTAATATAAAGCGGTAAGTTTTTAAATCCGGCTGCTTGCAAGTGTTGCTGCAATTGTAGTTCAAGAATTTGGGCGTTGCTTTGTCGCGTTGCTACTGTCATATTTTCTCCTCTGTCTAAACTCACCACTTTCGATTTTAGATTTTGAATTTTAGATTTTAGATTGCAGAACTGTTGGGAATTTTGATTGGTTTGAACTTTGGCATCGATTCATTCCAAGCCTTAACTCTTAAAACTCAAGTTGCAACAAAATCTTAACTCTCAAATCTCAGCTTGCAAAGCCTGCCCATAACTTTCACTGTAATAAACTTGAGTAACCTCAAAACGTCCGCCATATTGTTTGAAAGGTTCTGCTGCATAACCAAGTGGCAGCAAACAGCAAACATCTACTTCTTCGGGAATTTGAAAGGCTTCTTTCACCTTAGCGCTGACAAAACCTTCCATCGGACAACTGTCTACCCCAAAACTTTTAGCTGCAATCATTAAGTGGGCTACTGCGAGCATTGTATGTCTGTTTGTCCAAGCTTCTAGGGAGTCGAAGCAGGGACGGTTCTCGAACAATTGCGGGATTGCTTGTCGCATATAACCGGCTAAATTGTCATTCATTGCCCCTGTGGCTTTGCCCAATTCGATGACAGCTTCGGTGTTTTTGGACCCAGCGGCGCGTCGATCGCCACAACAGATTAATACTACTGGGGCTTCTACCACTTGGCGCTGATCGAAGGCGCAAGCTTTTAATTTTTGTTTGCTGGCTGGGTCTTGAAGTACGATAAACCGCCAAGGCTGCAAATTGTAACCAGAGGGCGATCGCACTCCCAACCGCAAAATCTCTGCTAATATTGCTGGGGGAATCGGATCTGGTTTGAAGCTTCGGGCGGCGCGGCGACTTTCGATCGCCGTTTTAACATTAATTGAAGGTTGGATTTCAATTGTCATAGATAATTGGTAATTGGTAATCGGTAGTTGGGCATTGGGCATTGGCCAAACAGGGCATTGGGATTGGGGCATTGGGCATTGGGATTGGTAACTTAAAAAAGTTGAATTGTTTTTCTTCCTTCTTCCCTCTTCCTTCTTCCTTCTTCCTTCGTCATCCCAAGCCCAACTCGCGCTTGAGCAAATTAATCGACTTAGATCCGATGTAATTTTCGGAGCATATCAGTTGCGGGGGACGAATAATATCTTCTCTAGCCGCATTGATGGCAGCTTTTACTGTAGCAAAACTCGGTTGGTCGCAAAAAATTGTTCTGGCCGATCGCACGATCGAGTTAATCTTGTACTCGTCTGACACCAAGGCCGTCATCACCAACAAATCCTCTCCCCGGATGCTGTGGATGATGACTTCGGTCGATCGCAGCATTCCCGGACTCAGGCTAACGAGACCCAAATAACTGTCTTTGGGCAAACCCCCAACTAGCTGGATTTCCTGGCTGTAGTCGTAGATGTCTACGGGAATAACTCGCACAGAACGCGGTGCCGAAATCGATTCTGCTTCTCCGATAAAATATCGGCTGGTGATCACAGTTCCCGAAGAGATTTGATCCAAAAAATTACCTAGCTGTTCCATCGGCACTAACTGTATGGGAATACGGAGAGCTTGTTCGAGTTCTTTCGCCATCAGCTCACCCACACCGATGTCTTCTGTGGGGGCTGTGACGACCACGCGGGCGCTGCACCTGAGCCGCCAGTCAATTTCTGCCAAAAATAATTCCCTCGCTTGGTTGAGCGTACAGCCTTGTCCCAGCAGTTGATCGATACTTCCTTGCACTATTTTGTTGGCAAGGGGATATTCTTCGAGGATTGGAGATTTGAGTTTGTTGCCGTGTTCGTTGCCTTGAGCGCGGACGTAAATGCCCGATCCTGCTTGCGCTTCTACGAGTCCGGTATTTTCGAGCTGTCGGTATACTTTGCTGATGGTGTTGCGGTGCAAACCTGTCTGCATGGCTAGCTGTCTGGTGCTGGGCAAGCGGTGTCCGGGCGGAAATTGTCGCGAGGCGATCGCAAACCTGATTTGATTGAATAGTTGGGTAGATGCTGGAATATCGCTATCTGTTTGAATATGAAATTGAACCATTATTAAAGGCTCCGACGACTTCAACTTAGTATTTTTATAACGTCGAGTACCGCGCCTAGGATTGCTCCGATATCTCTGTCTATAGCATAATCTTATTTGGTTGATCTGCAGCAGCCGTTCTGCCACAGGGCGATCGCGCTGAAGAGGCGATTAATCGCAGCCTCCGGAGTTTCCCTCAACAATCAGGTACTTTCCCGTCTTAGTTTTATTTACTCTGAGATTTTGAGCTCGCTTGCTATTTTTCTACCCGTCAGCAAATAAGTCTGCATTTCCCCTTTACCTTTAATCTCGATCTCGCCACGATCTTCAAATTCATATTTATCCTGGAGCAACTCATAAGTATAGTGGCTGACTTGAATGCGACCTGTTATGCCGTGAGATTCCATGCGGCTGGCTGTATTCACCGCATTTCCCCACAAATCGTAAATGAATTTTTTAGTGCCGATTACCCCCGCTACCACCGGCCCGCTATTAATCCCGATGCGGAGGTCAAATTTCGCGTCTAGCTTCACATTTAATTCCTTAATTGCTGCTAGCATATCCAGCGCCATTTCGGCGATCGCCTCTGCGTGGTCTGGACGTTCAATGGGAATACCGGCTGCTACCATGTAAGCATCCCCGATCGTCTTGATTTTTTCTAAGCCGTGCTTCTCACTCAGTTGGTCAAAAGCTGAGAAAATTTCATTCAGTAAGTATACTAATTTAGTGGCGGACATGGTAGTAGAAATTTGGGTAAAATTCACCAAGTCAGCAAAAAGAATTGTTGCTTTTTCAAACTTGTCTGCTATTACCCCCGGTTTAGACTTCAATCTGTGGGCGATCGGTTCGGGCAAAATATTTAGCAGTAAACTTTCAGTTTTTTTCTGTTCTTTCCTGAGTGCAGATTCCATCTGCCTGCGCTTAGTTATATCATGAAAAAACACAGAAATGCCGTCGTGAGAAGGAAAAACCCGGACTTCTAACCACACTTTTAAGGGACGATAATATTTTTCAAAAGCCACTCCAATTTGTTTGGCTACAGCTTCATGATACTCTTTATAAAAATCAGAATTCACGAATTCGGGAAACTCTTCCCAAAAATTTTTACCATAAAGTTCTTCCTGCGATCGCTTCAAAAATTGCGATCCTTTGTAATTGACGTAAGTAAATCGCCACTGGGTGTCGAAAGCAAAAAAAGCATCGCTCATTCCTTCTAAAAAATTGACAATTTGCTCGTCTGTAGAACGGAGTTTTTCTTCTACCTGTTTGTTCTTAATCTGTGCGCGCTTTAATTTAGTTAGATTGATCCGCAACTCCATTTGGCTAATAATTTGCCGTCCTAAAGTCCGCAGCGCTTCTAGCTGTTGTGGGGTGAGATGACGAGGAACTGTATCTATCGCGCACAAAGTGCCGATCGGATAACCGTCAGGAGTTACTAGCGGGGCTCCAGCATAAAACCGAATATTTGGATCGGAAGTTACTAGCGGATTGCCGACAAAGCGATTGTCATCTAGAGCATTGGGTACAACTAACAATTCGTTGGGATTTAAAATAGCGTGGGCGCAAAAAGCTAACTCTCTCGGAGTTTCTGGCGCTTCCAGACCGACTTTGGATTTAAACCACTGTCGGTTAGAATCTATTAAGCTTACTAAAGCAATCGGAGTGCCACAAATATAAGATGCTAAAGCTGTTAGATCATCAAAAGCTGCTTCGGCCTCTGTGTCGAGAATGTTGTAGCGGTGAAGTGCTTCTAGCCTCTCTTCTTCGTTGCTGGGCAAAGGTGCAGCTTCTTGCATCGGAGGCCGTGAGGATATAGGTTTACGAACAATGCGTGGAAGTATTAGTGCTGCGAGTTTTCTGACTTGCGAGAGCAATTTTTTAACTAATATCAAAAGACTTGTTTGCCAACCTTTATTCATCTTTAATTATTTTTTTTCACCCCTGATGGAACTGCGTATGTGCGATCGAGCTCGGCTCTACTTACGTATTTACCGCAACTAACTCCTCAATCTCCGGAGCTTTTGTGGGCAATTTCCCTGTCAATACTTCTCTACCCTCATCGATGACAAGTATATCATCTTCTATGCGTATCCCCCGCACATCAGCAAATTTTTCCAACTCCTCCCACTTAACAAATTTTTTATATTTGGCACGATTTCCAGAGTTATTCAAAATTGCCGGAACTTGATAAAATCCCGGTTCGATCGATACCAGCATTCCAGGATGCAAAACTCGATTCAGTCGTAAAAATCCCAAACCAAACCGACTGCTTCTCGTTCTTCCGGCTTCATAGCCAGCCAAATCTCCTAAATCTTCCATATCGTGAACATCCAAACCGATTAAATGTCCGATACCGTGTACAAAAAATAGCGCGTGAGCATCCATTTCTACCAAATCTTCAACATTGCCCTGCAAGATACCCAAATCTACTAATCCTTCCGCCATAACTCGAGCAGCTAACAGATGAATGTCTTGATATTCCACCCCCGGACTAACTTTATCAATACAAGCATCGTGTGCTGCCAAAACTACATCATAAATCGCTCTTTGAGTCGGAGAAAACTTGCCAGAAACCGGCCAAGTGCGAGTCACATCAGCCGCCCATCCCATTGATGTTTCCGCACCGACATCTGCTAACAGCAAATCTCCTGTTTGTAGGGGATTGTGATAATGTTCGCTGTGCAGCACTTCTCCATGCACAGTCACGATACTAGGATAGGCATAGGTCATATTTTTGGAGATGATGACACTTTCCATTGCAGCGCGCACCCCTGCTTCAATTTGAGCATTTCGAGTGGCCGCCATTCCCGCTTTGTGAGCTTCTACGGTGACAGCCGCAGCTTGACGCAATTCGGCCAAACTGGCTGCATCGTGGCTCAGGCGCAGAGATACGATCGCCTGAGTTAATTCTAGGTCGATTCCGGTTGGCGAGTTGGGCGGTGCCAGAGGGCGATCGAGAATTTGAGACTGTTGCAACTGAGTCCAAGAATCCTGAACGGCGATCGTTGCTGCATTTGTCGTTAGCGGAGCCCTCGAAGAGGATCGGGCTTTCAATTCGGCCATTGGGAAAGCAGCATCAGCCCCAATTATTTCGGCAATTTCTGCTCTTTTCGGCATTTCTCCGTGCCAAAGAGTGCTGCTAGCAGGTGCGTCATCTAAAAACAATTCTAATTTCCCCGATTCTAAGCGAATCGCAGCATTTTCTAAGGACAAACCAGCAAAATATAGAAAGTGACTGCTGGCACGAAAGGGATAAGTAAGTGCCGGATAATTGCGAGGAATGCTGCGGCCAGACCAGAGAATTACCGGAAAATTAATTAAAGTCGCCAATTTTTGCCGCCGTTGGTGTAGAATATTAGTTAACAAATCATAATCTTGTGTAATTGTCATGGGTAAAAACCTATAATTTTGAGTTGGGTTTACAGTCAGCCACAAGTTTTTGCATTCTCAGCATTAAAGAAATAAAATTCTGACTGCCAAGTTGGCAGACTTTTTTGAGAAAACTCTCATCTTTATCTAATTTTTTGCTAGCATTTATAGGCTGTCTTTTTTATAGTCTTGGTTGTCATCGCCGGGATGATTGGGTTAAGCAGTAAGCCTGAGCAACAGACAGGAAAAATAGGCGAAAAGTGCTACTTTGCAGGCAATTAGCAGAAATGTCACAACATCCGCAATTAGTCAAATTCCTTGGTCGGGTTTTTGTTGATTGGGTGAGGTGAGCGATCGCCTCTATTGACTGTTTGATATTTTAGACTTTAAAGTATAAGTAAAGTTCACTGAAAAAACATGAAAATTTCTCACAAAGCTCCTCAAACTTCAACGCAAGTACGCGATTGGCCGCTCGCACACTTACCAGGATTGAGCAAGGAAAACCAATCTCAACTGGAAGAGTGCAGCATCACCACAACCGGACAACTAATTCGCAGGACGAAAACGCAGGCGGCGAAAGTGTTGCTAGCCAATCAATTACAGATTAACATTCAATATGTTAATAAATGGGTAGCGATGGCAAATTTGGCTCGAATTCCAAGTGTAGGGTGTCAGTATTGCGGGCTGTTACTTCACGCCGGGGTTGCTTCGCCGGCTCAATTGGCTCAAATGCCCGTGGAGAGATTACACCAACAAGTTTTAAGGCTGCACGTAGCGACAATGCAGCGCAATGACTTGACTCCTTCAGTCGATCGCGTACAAAAATGGGTTCAACAAGCTAAATTAGTCATTAGTTAGTAGTCATTATTATGTCAATTCAAGTTTACGGAATTCCGAACTGCGGAACCTGCAAAAAAGCTTCCCAGTGGCTCAAAAATAGCGATGTTAATTACGAGTTCATTAACACCAAAGAACAGCCGCCCACTCGCGAAACAATCCAAAGCTGGGTAGCTGCTTTGGGTTTTCAACCCATGCGAAATACTTCCGGTCAATCTTACCGCGCTTTGGGCGATGACAAGAAAAATTGGACTAGCGAACAGTGGGTGGAGGCTTTTGCAAAGGATGCGATGCTGCTGAAACGTCCTCTTTTCGTTAAAGATGGAACGGCTGTTTTAGTAGGTTTCAAAGAAGATGTAATTCGAGAAAAATTGGGGCTTTCAAAAAGCTGAGTTCAGCCTGTTGTTCGCCGCATAAACTTCATTTCGCCTACATCATCTGTGAAACCCCAACGCTCGTAAAACGGCATCATGTTCGGCAAACAATTAAGAGCGAAACTCTCCACGGCTTGCAGTTCGCGATGATTTAACACTGCATCCATCAACACCTTACCCAATCCACATTTTCTGTGTGTCGGCTTGACAATCACATCAAAAATCATGGCTCTGTAGACAAAATCGGTAATGACTCGGGTAAAGCCAATTAGTCGATCGCACTCATCGACCAAACCAATAGTAACATCAGTAGAAGCCAGCATTTTCAGAACATCCTCCCGCCTCCGCTTGTCGCTCCAAAACTCGTTTTTATACAAATCCATCAAGTCGGAAACCTGGTTTTCGGTAAAAGTTTCGACAATTCGGTAGTTATTCATATCTTCCCTCATAAAAATTAGAAGACTAAAGTCCTCACCACCAACCAAATTATTATTGTTTTACTGTTACCAAGCTAGACATTGCATCACCCCATAGCATGAATTTTACTGCTGCACTTCTGTTTCCGAGCTTTCAAATACAACCAGCTCATAAATATCCAGCATCGACATTTGCACTTCCACTGAAGCGAAGGAAACTATTGCTGATTCTCCCTCATATTCCCGAAATAACCATTCATTTGATTCTGTTTTAATATATTGTGCGACTAAAAACTCAGATTGATTAACTAACACATATTCACGGAATTCAGGGATCGATCTATAAAACCGAAACTTATCCTCCCGATCGAAATCCTTGGTAGACTTAGAAAGCACTTCCACAATCAGCGCAGGATTGAGTATTTCATCTTTCCGTCCCTCTGTGCAAACTAATTCTCCTTCAACTACCATGACATCTGGATAAGTCCCGCGTCGATACCGAGGAATCGACAACCGCAAATCGCTCATAAATGGTCTGGCATTCTTTCCCCGCAAACTATATTTTAAGAACGCATAAATATTACCGATTATCTGACTGTGATTAATACTACCGCCCGTAATTTGTACAATTTCTCCATCGCGGTATTCATTTTTAAACTCAGCAGTTTCCTCTAACTTCCGGTACTCATCTGGAGTATAAAACTTTTCCTTACTTTGTACTAACATTGTTGCCTCTGTACTAACTTTTATCTGCGTTAATCTGCATACATCTGCGGTTAAAAATCATAATTAACAGTATATCACACCAAAAAAGAAACGCCCAACTGCAAAGAGTCAGGCGTTTTCCACTATTTCAAGACCAGGAAAAATTACTCCCGGCGAGAGACCAAATTCGACTCAATTTTCGCACCCACAACAGGTTGCACATGACTCAATGCCGACTGCAACATGGGAGTTTTGGTGATAGCATCATTAGCCAAATTAAACAAAGGATTAGACAAAATTCCCGCCAATGTTGTTGCCACCAAGGTGAGTACAACGCTGACTTGCAAAGGCCGCATTCCCTGAAGGTTCCAGCGAACTTCTGGATAATTTTTAACCGCATCTGACATTTCTTGAGGTTCTTTTACTACCATCATCTTGACAACGCGGATGTAGTAGTAAATCGAAACTACGCTGGTAATTAATCCCAGAATAACTAAGCCGTAAAGTCCTGCTTGCCAGCCAGCCCAGAACAGATAGATTTTGCCGAAAAATCCAGCCAGGGGCGGAATTCCACCGAGAGAAAGCAGGCAAATACTTAAGGCTAAAGTTAACAGCGGGTCTTTTTGGTACAAACCCGAGTATTCGCTAATTTGGTCGGTTCCAGTCCGCAGCGAGAACAGGATGATGCAGGCGAAAGCACCCAAGTTCATAAACAGGTAAACCAACAGATAAAATATCATGCTGGAGTAACCGGCTTCTGTTCCTGCAATCAAACCCAGCATCACAAAACCGGCTTGGGCGATCGACGAATAAGCCAAAAGCCGCTTCATGCTAGTTTGGGCGAGGGCAACCACATTTCCCAACACCATGCTGAGAATGGCTAAGGCCGTGAACACGAACTGCCACTGTTCGATAAGTGCGGGAAAAGCAGTTGTTAACAAGCGGATTGCTAGGGCAAAACCTGCTGCTTTGGAACCGACAGAAAGAAAGGCAACAACGGGTGTAGGAGAACCTTCGTAAACGTCAGGGGTCCATTGGTGGAAGGGAACTGCAGAGATTTTGAAGGCGATTCCGGCGATCGCAAAAACCAAAGCAATCACCAAACCGAGAGATTGACCTTCATTCACAGTAGAAAGGTTAGCCGCGATCGCACTCAGCTTAGTTTCGCCGCCAGACAAGCCGTACAGCAGCGACAGCCCGTAGAGAAACACCGCCGAAGAAGACGACCCAATTAACAAATATTTCAAAGCAGCTTCATTGGAACGCGGGTCGCGTTTTGTGTAACCCGTCAGTAAATAAGACGAGATACTCAGAGTTTCCAACGAAATAAAAATCATCACCAATTCATCAGCGCCGCTGAGGAACATTCCCCCCAAAGTAGCGGTTAGCAAAATGCCGATAAATTCCGCTAAAGCAGTACCCGTTTGCAGTACATAGCGGACGGATATCAAAATAGTGACAGCCGTACTCAAAGCGATAATTCCGCGAAACACTAAACTCAAGGCATCGCTGTTAAAACCGCCTAGAAACGAGATGGTATCAACGTTATCCCACTGCAAACACAAGGCAGCGACGGCGGCCAACAAACCCGCAACGGCAACGTAGGGAGTCCAACCCGAGGAACTGCGGCCTACGATTAAATCGCCGACGAGAACCACCAAGAGGGTGATGATGACAATTCCCTCTGGCAAGATAGTTCCAGCATTTAGCTGGGCAGCAAGAGTAGCAAAATCCATATTTTCAGGCAGGTTGGGTAATACAGACCGAAAAGCCTGTGATGGACACAGAACTCGTAAAAATTCTTTACCAAACAAAGATTGTATCGCGGAAGCTCCCTCGTGCTCTCTGCGTTGCGAGTGTGAGCTTGTGTATTACAGTATAATACAAAAAAGTAGGTTCGCAGTTGCGCGTTGACTCGCCGGCTGCGGGCAACTGCGAACCAGTTTTAATGTGCCGCTTATGCCATCCACAGAATTCGATCGCCCCGCACTTACAGCCCGCGCCGTCGCAGCATCGGTGTCTGTTGCCTCTGCTGCGGGCATTCGCGTAAACGACCCCCACGTGCTTGCTGACGCCTATTCCGTGCGAGTTCACCTGAAACCTGCACCCATTGTGGCTCGGATCGCTACCCTAACCCCCGTAGTACGATCGCCCGTCGAGTCTTGGTTGGCCCGCGAACTCTCTGTCGCCGCCTTTCTGGCTGCCAAAGGCGCTCCTGTAGTCCCTCCCAGCGATTTTTTACCCCCGGTACCCCACCATTACGACGGTTTGACGATGAGCTTCTGGCGCTACTTTGAACCAATCTCTGATGCTTTGCCCGATGGGGCGACAGTCGGACGAATGCAAGCTGAACTGCACGCGGTTCTGCGCGATTACCCGGGCGATTTGCCGCTGCTGCCGCCCCTCAACGATATTCCGCGCGGGCTAGAAAGGCTCGAACAGCTTGGCAATATTCTGCCGGAAAGTGACATGAGGCTGCTGCAAACAAATTACGATCGCCTGCTGAGGCAGTTAAGCAATTCAGTCAGCGTGTTGCAGCCGCTGCACGGGGATGCCCATGCCTTAAATTTAATTCCAACTGCGAAAGGATTGCTGTGGAACGATTTTGAGGACACTTGCACCGGTTCGATCGCCTGGGACTTGATTAACCTCAACGATGAGGGGATAGCCACTTATCCGAATGCGCTCGACTTTGCCACCCTGGAACCGTACCGTAAAATGCGGCACCTACACGCGATCGTTTGGGTATACGCGATGTCACCCGAGTTCCCCGACTGGCTCGAATCTGCTAAAACCATGCTCGATAACTTGCACATACTTAAGTCCTAATCATTATTGTGGAACAGGCTAGGGAAGCCTGTTCCTGAATATGCTGCCACTTTAAAAACCCCGATTCAAATTGAGTTTTGGTAAAAACTATTTCGCTTTTATATTTTATATTTTCGGGTGCGCCGATGGAGCTGATAAAATAGTAACGGTCGTGTCAAACAATATTTAGCTAACAGGAGAAAATTCTGTCTTTACCTCACTTTAAAAACTTCCGAAAAGTACAAATAGTTCACCATGCTCCAGCAGGGCGAATTACCTTGCTTAAACAGTCAAAACAGATTGCATTAGCAATGGGAGAAAAGGCTATCACCGTTCACCATATCGGTAGCACAGCGATTCCGAGCATTTATGCAGAACCGATTATTGATTTATTAATTGAGGTCAAAGACTTTGCTAAAGTAGAAAGTTAAACCAATAATTCGCCATGACTGACTCGCTAAGTGCCTACAAACAGCAGATTCTCAATGACTTCAACAACCGCCCCGACTACGAGAATAAATTTCACAAACAGGCTGCAAGTCGGTTAGTAGAATTGGCAAAAGTGCGATCGGGCAAGCTTGTTATAGATATAACCACCGGAACAGGTTTAGCGGCGATTGCGGAGGATGCACTTAGGTCGATCGGACTCAAGAAAATATGAGTCGCCTTTTCTACACCAGGAATGCTCTAGATAGTATGTCTAAACTACTCAATTACATCTGTATATTTATTATTACCTGCTGGCTCCTGTTTGCTTGTCATTCTTCGGAATCTATAAAAGTAAAACGTCCTCCTCTGAAAGTATCTTGTGTTCCTTTTGTTGGCTATACACCTCTGATCATTGCTCAAGAGAAAGGATTCTTTAAAGCGCAAGGGGTAGAGGTGGAACTCAGCTATTTAGACTACTCACAATTGCAAGACGCGGATTTCAGTGCCGGGAAGTATGATGCGATCGGATTGACATTGGGGGATTTGGTGATCTTGAGCGCCACCAATCCTGATATGCAAGCTGTAATGGTTGTGGATGAATCGACAGGTGCAGATGTGGTAGTCGCGCAATCGGACATTCAAACAATTCTTAACTTGAAAGGAAAAAAGCTTGGTGTACATCTAGGCAGCTTTAGTGAAGTTTTCGTTACGGAGATGTTGAAAACCTCTAAACTGACGAGCGATGATGTTAGCCTGGTTAAAGCCGAGGCTTTAGAAGTTCCAGATCGCTTACAAAACAATGCTATCCAAGCAGGACACACTTGGGAACCGTATCTTTCTGAAGCATTAAAATTAGGCGCACATATCCTGTTTAGCAGCAAACAAACCCCAGGCTTAATTTTGGATTTGGTCGCGTTTCGGGGTGAGGTGATACGCGATCGCCCCGAAGAGATTCGCGCCTTTGTGCGAGGCTGGCTTCAAGGCTTGTCTTATTGGGAAACAAATATTCCCGAAGGAAACGCGATCGTGAGCAAAGCATTGAATATTCCCAGCAATACAATCTCTTTCAAGGGACTCGACCTCACGGATCTGGCTGAAAATCAAAAGTTTTTTCAATCAGACAGTCCTAATTATATCTCGAAAACCGCCCAGAAATATGCGGACTTTTTTATTCGCACGGGCAATGTGACGCGCCTTCCCAATCTAAAAACCTTGTTCAATTCTTCTTTCTTAACCCCCCCTCCTAGCCTGAAACCATGAAGCGCTCGTTTTTGAACAGCATCTTTATTATTATTACCTGCTGGCTGCTGTTGGCTTGTCATTCTCCGGAATCTATAAAAGTAAAACGTCCTCCCCTGAAAGTAAGTTGTATCTCTTTTGTTAGCCATAGACCTGGCATCATTGCTCAAGAGAAAGGATTTTTCAAAGCGCAAGGGATAGACGTAGAACTGAGCTATGCAGACTACTTACAATTGCAACAAGCAGATTTCAGTGCAGGGAAGTATGATGGGATCGGATTAACCTTGGGAGATTTTATGATCTTGAGTGCCACAAATCCTGATATGCAAGCTGTGATGGTTGTGTCTGAATCGACAGGTGCAGATGTGGTAGTCGCGCAATCTGACATTCAAACAATTCTTAACTTGAAAGGAAAAAAGCTTGGTGCAAATCTCGGCGGCTTTAGCGAAGTCTTCGTTAGTGAGATGTTGAAAATTTCTAAGCTGACGAGCGATGATGTTAGGCTGGTTAAAGTTGATGGTTTAGAAGTTCCAGATCGCTTACAAAACAATGCCATCCAAGCAGGCCACACTTGGGAACCGCATCTTTCTGAAGCATTAAAATTAGGCGCGCATATCCTCTTTACCAGCAAACAAACCCCAGGCTTAATTTTGGATTTGGTCGCGTTCCGGGGTGAGGTGATACGCGATCGTCCCGAAGATATTCGCGCCTTTGTGCGAGGCTGGCTTCAAGGCTTGTCATATTGGGAAGCCAATATTCCCGAAGGAAACGAGATCCTCAGCAAAGCGTTCAATATTCCCATCAAGACAATCTCTTTCGACGGAATAGACCTCACTGACTTTGCAGAAAATCAAAACTTCTTTCAATCAGACAGTCCTAATTATATCTCCAAAACCGCCACGAAATATGCGGACTTTTTTATTCGCACGGGCAATGTGACGCGCCTTCCCAATCTAGAAACCTTGTTCAATTCTTCTTTCTTAACCCCCCCTCCTAGCCTGAAACCATGAAGCGCTCATTTTTCAACAGCCTCTTTATTATTACCTGCTGCCTGCTGTTGGCTTGTCATTCTTCGCAACCTTTAAAAGTAAAACGTCCTCCCCTGAAAGTAAGTTTTGTCCCTTTTGTTGGCTATATACCTGTCGTCATTGCTCAAAAGAAAGGATTCTTCAAAGCGCAAGGGATAGACGTGGAACTGAGCAATGTAGACTACTCTATGCAACAAGCGGATTTCAGTGCAGGGAAGTACGATGGGATCGGATTGCCCTTGGGCAATTTGATTATCTTGAGTGCCACAAATCCTGATATACAAGCTGTGATGGTTGTGGATGAATCGACAGGTGCAGATGTGGTAGTCGCGGAATCGGATATTCAAACAATTATTAACTTAAAAGGAAAAAAGCTTGGTGCAAATCTAGGCGGCTTTAGCGAAGTCTTCGTTACAGAGATGTTGAAAACCTCTAAGCTGACGAGCGATGATGTTAGGCTGGTTAAAGTCGATGCTTTAGAAGTTCCAGATCGTCTACAAAACAAGGCTATCCAAGCAGGACACACTTGGGACCCTTATCTTTCTGAATCATTAAAATTAGGCGCAAAAATTTTGTTTACAAGCAAACAAACCCCAGGCTTAATTTTGGATTTGGTCGCGTTTCGGGGTGAGGTGATACGCGATCGCCCCGAAGATATTCGCGCCTTTGTTCGAGGCTGGCTTCAAGCCTTGTCATATTGGGAAACAAATATTCCCGAAGGAAACGAGATCGCGAGCAAAGTGTTGAATATTCCCAGCAACAAAATCTCTTTCGACGGAATAGACCTCACTGACTTTGCAGAAAATCAAAACTTCTTTCAATCAGACAGTCCTAATTATATCTACAAAAACGCCAAAAAATATGCGGACTTTTTTATTCGCGCTGGCAATGTGACGCGCCTTCCCAATCTAGAAACATTGTTCAATTCTTCTTTCTTAACCCCCCCTCCTAGCCTGAAACCATGAAGCGCTCATTTTTCAACAGCATTCGTACAAAGTTAATCGTGTCGTTTCTCCTCGTTGCTCTAATTCCGTTGCTGCTGTTAGCATTTATCAACAAGCAGACAACTCAAAAGGCATTGACCGACAACGCACGACAAGCCCTATCTGCGGCGGCTAACGAAACCGCTTACAGAATAGATGGGTTTATCGATGGGAATCTCAATGCAGTGCGCGTAGAAGCGATTTTACCAGGTTTGGCCGCCTATCTGGGCCTACCTCCAGAACGGCGAAATGGTAGTCCCCAAGAGATGTTAGCGACTGAAACCTTAACCCGGCTCAGTCGCAAAGATATGCTTAATATTATCTCCTATGCCTTGCTCAACTTAAAGGGACGGAATGTACTAGATACGAATACACCGGATGTTGGACGAGATGAATCCAGTCAAGATTACTTCCAAGAACCGCTCAAAACTCAACTATCTTTTGTTTCTAGTATTAGGCAATCGCCGACAATTCCCAACCTCGTGACGCTCTTCTTTAGCAGTCCTGTTCGCGATGCGAAAGGAAATATATTGGGTGTATTGCGGGTGACATACAATGCCACATCTGTGCAGCAGTTGGTGACTAGGGAAACTGAACGTGCAGGTGCGAAATCGTTAGCAGTTCTTTTAGATGAACACTATATCCATCTGGCACATAGCACTACACCTGAACTCCTTTTTAAATCGATTGTGCCTTTGTCACCCAATGTTGTAACGAAACTGCAACGCGAAGGACGTTTGCCTAAGACTCTAACCAAAGAACTTGCAATCAATTTGCCCGACCTCAAGCAAGCATTAGACACTAAACAGCCCTATCTAACCACACGATTGGCAACTACGGGTAATAATGAGTTGAGTCTCTTAGCGATCGCCCACCTGAAATATAAACCTTGGTCAGTTCTTTTCGCACAGCCTATTGCCGTTGCCCTAGCACCTGTAGAAAAACAAATACGCGATGCACTTCTTTTATTAGCAATCATCACCACAATTGTAACTATCCTCGCTTTGGCGATCGCACAACTATTAACAAAGCCTTTGATTTACCTCACCGAAGCGGTTGCCCAGTTTACGGCGGGTCACTTAGATATGCGTGTGAAGATGCGATCGCGAGACGAAATCGGTCTGCTGGCACGATCGTTCAACAGCATGGCGAGGCAACTCCAAGAATCCTTTGAAACCCTCGAAGACAAAGTTCAAGAACGAACAGCAGAACTCGCTAATGCTAATCAGGAAATCATTACCCTCAACGAAAAACTCAAAGTAGACAACCTCCGCTTAGGTGCAGAAGTGAATGTGGCCCGTCAGATCCAGCAAATGATTTTGCCCAACCCTGATGAACTGGAAATTGACGGACTAGATATCGCCGGATACATGGAACCCGCTGATGAAGTAGGAGGCGACTACTACGACGTGCTACAGATCGATGGTGTTGTCACACTGGCGATCGGTGATGTCACCGGACATGGCCTGGAAAGCGGCATTCTGATGCTGATGGCGCAAACCTCAGTTCGCACCCTGCAAGAGATTCGTGAACTAGACCCCGTTCGATTCCTGGATGTACTCAACCGTACCCTCTACAAAAACGTACAGCGCATGAATTCTGAGAAAAGTCTGACACTGGCGATTTTGAGCTACTCCGAAGGACTGATTAGTATCAGCGGTCAGCATGAAGAAACGCTAGTTGTGCGAAAAAATGGAGATGTTGAGCGCATCGACACGATGGAGTTAGGCTTCCCGATCGCTTTAGATGATGATATCGCAGGCTTCATCAGTCACATCCTGATTGAGCTAGAACCTGGAGATGGCGTGGTGCTATATACTGATGGCATTCCAGAAGCCTATAACATCGCCAAAAAGCAGTATGGACTGAAGCAATTGTGTGAAGTGATTAGTCAAAATTGGCACAAGTCTGCAGCAGAAGTTAAGGATGCGGTGATTGTAGATGTACGGCAACATATCGGTAAGCAGAAAGTGTTTGATGATATTACGTTGCTAGTCTTTAAGCGACAGGCTGAGGTTACTGAAAAGGGAAATTTAGTAAATACAATTATTTCCCCAAACGAAATGCTAAAATGAAGAACCAAGTTTGAGGAATACTTTATGAAAGTAAACTACAAAGAAAGAATTGATTTAACAGCAGACGAGTTAAAAATAATTCTGTCCGAGCAGCGAATTCTACCTAATAAACAAAAAATTCAGGCACTTTATTTGTTAAAAACAGGAGCGAGTCAAAGCCTTACAGATGTAGCTGAACGTTTAGGTGTACATAGAATTACTGTACATAGATGGTTAAAACAATATAGTGCTGGCGGTCTGTCAGAACTGTTAGAAATACGGCAAGCAACTGGTAGACCAAGAGTAATTCCTTCAGCGGTAATAGCCGGAATATCAGAAAAATTAAGTGAAAAGTCATGTGATTTTAAGACATATAAAGAAATTGGTCAATGGGTAGAAGAGAACTATCAAGTATCAGTCAAATATCAAACATTACACAAGCAAGTACACTATCGCATGAAAACCAATTTAAAGGAACCAAAGCTGGTGAGTAATGAAAAAGCTCAGGAGGTAGCCATTGAGTTTAAAAAAGATTCAAAAAACTTGCTCAAAAACGATAGCTTAGGGGTAGGACTCATACAGCTTATAGAACCCATTTGAACTCTAAGAGGCTGAGAGCAGTTTCACCATCAGCCTAATAAAACAAAGATTAACCTTGGCAGTCGAATTAACCAGGGTGATCTCAAAATTCTTAATGGAATTAAAGAATTTTTAAGCCCAAATAAAGCTAAAATAGGCTTTAGATGAAGCAAATACTTCCCTGTTGGCTTGCAGCCAGTACCCAAATCTATAAGATATAGCTGTTCTCAAAGCTGATAACGCAGAGTGTAAATGTCGTTAAAGGTTGGTTAGCCCATCGTTGTCTCAGTCCCCCAGTGAAGTGATGCCCAATAATAAAACTGTAGGCACACTATCTATTAGCCTTAATCTATCTGACATTTTTTAGGTGGAGCTACTTAGAAGATGGTTTGGGAACTGCAACGGTGGTAACGCGGACATTCGGATCGAGGGCGTCACCTTGAGAGTAAATATAATCAAATGCCGATCGATCTTTAAGCATATTTGCCCGCAAAAACAGGGCGCTCCAACGGGCGATCGTTTCAATACCCAGGGCTCGCTCTAAGGTAGCAGTATTGCGATCGGGCATCGCACCAGCGGGGTTATTAACATCGGTAATACCGAAGTGATTTGCACCCATAACAGTAATCAAAGCTTTGGGTGGTGTTTGAATTTGGTCAAAAGTGCTTTGAGATCGATCGGGCAGGGCGACACCATCGATCTCGCCTTGAATCAACGCCACTGCAATGCCATCATTAGCGATGGGTACAAATTCATTAGCAATGGGATTCCGCAAGTTAGCTCCAAAAAATGCACCCGCTAATAGTTCTTTCGGGCGCGTAAATGGCTCTTGACACAAATACAATTCTGGGAGACATTTGTTAGCAATCACCGATAACCCCACTGCACCCCCAAAAGAATGACCCAATAAACCAAGGCGCTGCGTATCGATAACAGACGCAATCGGAGATGTGGGGTTTGTGTTTTCGATCGCCATTTGCGACAAAACCGCCGCAATTTGCGAAGTTTCCGAGGCCAAATTAGGCGGTAAAGTGGGATTAAATGGCGAAGGCCGCAAATGGTTCGGAACGACTACCACAAAGCCGTACCGCGCCACGTGGCTAGCGTAATCTGAATAAAATGATTTATCTACAAGCGCACCTTGCAATAAAAGTACAATGGGGAAAGAGTAATTACCCGAATTAATATCAGATGGTTTAGGATAATAAATGTCAGCTAAATCGTTATTAGCAGATATCATCGTACTGTAAAAGCTGGTTTCTTTAAATTGCGGTGCATAACCGATTGTTGTGGCAAAGACTTTGCTAGCAAGGACAACAAACGCAGCAATTGCACAAACAACTGCTAGGGTTTTTGCCGAAAAAAAATGAGGGTGGAAATTCATCATTATTGTGGGTTGGAGAGTGCGTGCATAAGCTACGCAAAAAAACAAGTCGGTGACCGTTGGCAGTTTAAGGAGCGTTGCCGGAAAATATTTCGGACTCTGTGGCTAAGAGTATCAACTTGTGATTAATAGAAATTTGTCTCAAAATTACAAATACACTGACTCATAAATAAACAAGATTCCTGATTTTACACCATGTTTGACTACTTTTAATTTAGTGTGGCTTATAATCCGCCTAAATCTCCTTCAAAAAAACGTTTTGTAGAGTGGTAAATCGGAATTTCGATGGCGAATGTCGCCCCTTGATCCGGTATCGAAACACAACGAAGTTGCCCGCCGTGCTCGCCCACTATAATAGCATAGCTAATCGATAACCCCAAACCCTTTCCTTGGCCCACTTGCTTCGTTGTAAAAAAGGGTTCAAAAATGCGTTGTTGAATCTCTTCTTTTATGCCCGGCCCATTATCAGTAATATAAATACCCACTTGAAAATCGGAGAGTAACCTCGTGCAAATAGTAATAGTAGGGATGTGGCTGCTATCATCTGCCTCTTTTTCCCAACTTTTTTGTGACTGCAACGCATCAATCGCATTGCTCATGACGTTCATAAAAACCTGATTCATTTGCCCCGCATAACATTCTATCTTTGGCAGATCCTCATACTCTTTTACCACTTTAATTATCCTTTGCTCTACTTCATCTTTCAGCCGATGATGCAAAATCATCAGCGTACTTTCAATTCCTTCATGAATATCCACCGCCTTCAACTCAGCTTGATCGAGGCGGGAAAAATTCCGCAACGATTGCACTATTTCTCCGATTCGGTCAGCTCCTATGCTCATAGAAGCAATTAACTTCGGCAAGTCATTCCTGAGAAAAGCGAAATCGATTGCCTCCAGTTGTTCCTGGATAGCTGCTGTGGGATTGGGAAAATCTTCTGTGTAGAGTTGCACCAGTCTCAGCAAATCTTCAGTGTACTCCCTTACGGGCGAGAGGTTCCCTTTAATGAAGCTAATCGGGTTGTTAATTTCGTGAGCTACCCCTGCTACGACATTCCCTAAACTTGACATTTTCTCGCTTTGGATAAGTTGAGCTTGTGCATTTTGTAACTGTTGTAGAGCCAGCTCTAGTTGTTGGGATTTCTTCCGCTCTTTAGCCTCGGACTCCTGCAATCTTGCATTTTGATCGTACAATTTTTTTTGCAAACGCTGAATAGTTAGTTGATTTTCGACACGAGCTAAAACTTCTTCTAAATGAAATGGCTTGGTGATGTAGTCTACTCCTCCCACAGCAAAGGCTGTGACTTTATCCAATACTTGATCTAGGGCGCTCAAGAAAATAACTGGGATACCCGAAGTTCGGCTATCCGCTTTTAGGTGTTGGCAAACTTCATAGCCGTTCATCTGGGGCATCGTGATGTCCAGCAAAATCAAATCTGGCGGGGTTGAACGCGCTGCTTTTAATGCCATTTCCCCGTTTATTACGCCCCGAACTTTATATCCTTTGTCGCTCAACATAGTGGATAAAAGACGTAGGTTGTCAGGGGTATCATCAACCACTAAAAGATTGGCAACATGAGATTCTAATTGCTGGCTGTTCATGGAATAATTGTTTCTGTTAAGGCAGTAATTTTATCAAATCGAAAATTATGAATCCAATCGGTGAGAACCTCCGCAGAAGAAGTATCGGATTCAGGGATTGTGGCGACTAAACTTAAAATCAGGTCGGCCTCAGCATCGATAGATCCTTGATGTAACTTTCTCAACCACTCCGTAGGCATTTTTGTCAAAGTTGCCCTTAAAATTTCTGTTTTTTCTCCTTCTCTTACACTCAAGTCTTGACCCCCAAGCTGAGATAATGTAACATTCGGGAAATCTTCATAGATATACTGTACCCCTAAATGTTCAGCCATTTTGGCAAAAATAACTTCTTCTTGGAAAGGCTTGCTTACAAAATCGTCACAGCCTGATGATAAAACAATGGCTCGCTCTTCCTCAAAAGCGCTAGCGGTCAACGCAACAATCGGGGTAGCCTCATCTTTAATCTTGGCTTTAATTTGTCTGGTAGCCTCATACCCGTCTATCACAGGCATTTGCATATCCATCCAAATTAGGTGAGGTTTCCAAGTTTCCCAGATTCTAATAGCTTCTTGACCATTTACTGCTTCGCGCACCTCCAAGCCAAGCGGTTGGAGAAGATGAACCAATAGCAAACGGCTCTCCCATTTATCATCAACCACCAAGATGCGATATGAGGGTTGGTTGGGTTCTAAACCAATTACCCGCTTTCTTGATTGTCGAGGTTGAACTTTAGCCATCTCAGGGGAGCTAATTTGGATATCAAAACTAAAAATTGTTCCTCGATTCAAGGTACTGCTGACAGTAATGTCTCCTCCCATCAGTTGTACGAATTGTCGGCTGATGGGTAAACCCAACCCCGTTCCTTCTTGAGATTTCCGACCCGCGTCCGTTTGTACAAAAGGCTCAAACAAAGAATCTACATCAGTAGGAGCAATACCGTGACCCGTGTCTTCCACTTCAAACGTAATAGTCCGTGGTTCGTTGTCTTTTGGGGACTTTTGTTTCTCACTAATTGCTGCAACCCGAAGTGTCACACTTCCCTTCGTAGTAAACTTGATCGCATTTCCTAGCAAATTAATTAAGACTTGACGCAATTTGCTTTCGTCAGTTTTTACATACTGAGGAATATTAGAATTGATGTGCCAACTGAGCTGTAAATCTTTAGAATCAGCTTTGAGTTTGAGCATTTCTTCGAGAGAATGGAGCAAATGATACAGGTCAAAGCTAGTAAGATTTAATGTAATCCGACCTGCCTCAATTTTAGACATTTCCAGAACGTCATTAATCAGCGTCAGCAAATGCTCGCCAGAACGACTAATGATGGCGATCTGTTCCTGCTGTATGTGAGAAAGGGATGGGTCGCGTCCCAGCACTTGGGTAAAGCCGAGAATTGCATTGAGGGGAGTTCGCAATTCGTGACTCATTTTTGATAAAAATTCGCTTTTAGCCTTATTAGCCGCATCTGCAACTTCTTTGGCTTGTTGTAAGGCTGCCTCTGCTTTTTTGTCCTCCGTAATATCGCTGGCTGTGCCAGTTATTCCTAGAATATTTCCCTCGGAATCCCGCACTACAATTGAATTAAACCGGAGATTGATAGGTCTGCTGTCTTTAGCTAATTGTATAGTTTCATACTGAAATACGGACTCTCCATTCAACATACGTTGGAATATCTCGTTATCTTTGGGAAGTTGTTCAGGTATCTGAAACTCACTGAATTTTCGCCCTATCATTTCTTCAGGGCTGTAGCCAAAAATCTGTTGGACGGCAGCGTTGACGAAGGTATAACGCCCTTCAACATCAACTGACCAAATCATATCCTGCGATGTTTCCACTAAGTCACGGTATTTAGCCTCGCTTTCTTTGAGCGCTTCTTCTACCCTTTGACGATCGGTAATGTCGTTAGTGACTAAGAGAATACACGCTTCTCTACCCAGCTCAATAATATCTGCTGATACCAGCATCTTCCTCACCTCGCTTGAAGAAGTACGACAATCAAATTCCTGATTGCGAACCACTCCTGATTCTTGCAATAGCTGTTTGTATCTGTCACCTTCTTCTAAATTAAGCCAAAGATTCAAATCAATTGCTGTCAAACCAATTACCTGTTCGCGAGAGTAATTAAAAGTGCTGAGGAAACTGTCGTTCACTTCAATGTAGCGTCCATCTGCAAACCGGGCGATCGCGATCGGGTTAGGACTGGAACGAAAGGCTTTAGAAAACTTTTCCTCCGACTTGCCCAAGGCTATTTCTGTCTGCATTCTGACAGCCATTTCCTGTTCCAATTCTTGCGTTCTTTCTATAACCTTACGTTCCAGCGTTCGCGAGTATTCCCCTAATTGATCGTAAAGTTGAGCATTCTCAATGGAAATAGCAATTTGGGAAGATAAAAGTTTTAACAATTCTAGGCGATCGGTAGTAA
>NZ_JAUBQR010000049.1:0-33159 GCF_036701385.1 Microcoleus sp. Pol12B4
ATGGAGTTATCCAGTAAGGTCACGGGCAGAACACCCGTTGATAGGCGTTAAGTGGAAGTCCTGAGAGGGATGAAGCTAAGGCGTACTAATAGACCGAGGGCTTGACCTCTATTTCGACATGGTGATGATGATGACTTAATTCTGTGCAGTCTTCAGGGTTTTTCTCCCTCACCACTTTTCTGTATTTTCAAAAGACGCACTGCTACCACCCCGGTTCCATTCCGAGCGAGGTTGTTAAATGCCCAGGTGGCGAACATATTTTTTTGGTCACTGCTTGATAAAATAGCTCGATGCCTGACATTCTATTTGATAATAAACACCCTCTTTCTGAGCTTCAGATAGGGGTTTTATTGGTTTTGCTGATTAAGTTGCCATACCTGTTAAACTAATTCCGATCGCCCTCAACCCTCAACACGATTTGATGCTATGTGGGACAAAATTGCCGCGCACATCTGTGAAACAACCGGAGAAACATTTTCTTTAGACAATCGGCGTTCTCTCAGCGGGGGCTGCATAAATCAAGGCTATTATATCCGCAGCAGTTCCCGCGCTTACTTCACGAAAATCAATCAAGCTTCCCAAGTCGCGATGTTTGAAGCTGAAGCGCTGGGTTTGCAGCAAATGGGGGAAACCCAGACGATTCGAGTGCCTGAGCCGATTTGCTGGGGAATAAAGGGAAATTCAGCTTATATTGTGCTGGAATGGCTGGATTTGGGAAGTCGCGGTGGCGATCGAGCTTGGAAAGAAATGGGGCGAAAACTCGCCGAAATGCACAAATACACCCCCCCCAACCTCCCCTTGATAAGGGGGGGAGAAGAGCCTAATTCGCGCTTATTGAGGGCAGTTTTTGGTTGGGATATTAATAATACGATCGGATCAACTATACAAATTAATAATTGGACGGCAAACTGGGCAGAATTTTGGGCAGAACATCGGATTGGTTATCAGTTAAAATTGGCTAGGCGTCGGGGCGGTCATTTTCCGCAAGGGGAACGTTTATTAGAGATGATTCCTGAATTGTTAGCGGGTTATGAACCTCAACCCTCGCTAGTTCACGGGGATTTGTGGGGGGGGAATGCGGGGGTGACATCTGCGGGGGAACCGGTGATTTTTGACCCGGCCACATATTTTGGAGATAGAGAAGTTGATCTTGCGATGACTGAGCTATTTGGTGGATTTCCGGCGCAGTTTTACCGGGGATATAATCAGGTTTGGCCTTTGGATTCAGGGTATGAAGAACGCAAAACTTTTTATAATCTGTATCACATTTTAAATCATTTTAATTTGTTTGGTGGGAGTTACGAGTCCCAGGCGAATCAAATGATTAATCGAATTTTGGGTTAGTTAAGAATCAAATTCTTTTTCAACCACAGATGGACGCAGATAAACGCGGATTTAAGGTTTATCTGCGAGGGTTACAAGTTTATTTTTGCTTAGCAGCAGCTTTTTTCTTTGCCTCTTTTTCGGCTTTTTTAGCTGCTTTTTCGGCTTCAAGTTTGGCTAACTTAGCTAGCTCTTTTTCCTCAGCAATTTTATCGAGATAGTAGTGGTAATCTCCCAAATAAGGACGAAATTCTCCATCCCGAATCTCGACAATTTTGTTAGCTACTTGGGAGATGAAATAGCGATCGTGCGAAACGATAATTACAGTACCCTCATAATTCTGAATCGCCTCTTCCATCATCTCTTTCGCCGGAATGTCGAGGTGATTTGTCGGCTCGTCCAAAATTAGCAAATTCACGGGAGTCAACAGCATTTTTGCCAAAGCTAGGCGGGCTTTTTCTCCGCCGCTCAAAGCGCCGACTTGTTTGAATACTGTTTCGCCGGTAAACAAAAACCGCCCCAACAAAGTCCGAACTTCTTCATTTTTCCAGTCCGGAACTTCGTCGTGAATGGTTTCGAGCACGCTTTTATTCAAATCTAAGGCTTCTGCCTGATTCTGTTCAAAGTAACCGGGGATGACGTTGTGGCCTCCCAATTTGACTGTACCTTCAGAAGGCTTTTCTAAACCCATAATTAGTCGCAGGAGGGTGGATTTGCCCGCGCCGTTGGGGCCGAGAAAGGCTATGCGATCGCCCCTTTCAATTAACAAGTCGGCTCCCAAGAATAAGATTTTTTCGCCGTAGGTGTGCACCAAATCTTCAATTATTGCTACTTCGCGGCCGCTGCGGGGTGCGGGGGGAAAGCGGAAATGCAAAGTTTTTAAGCCACCCGTGGGCGCTTCGATGCGTTCAATTTTGTCTAACTGTTTCTCGCGGCTTTTGGCTTGGGTGCTGCGAGTGGCGCTGGCGCGGAATTTTTCTACGAATGCTTGCTGTTTTTCGAGTTCTTTTTGCTGGCTTTCGTAGGCGCTGAGTTGGGCTTCTCTGGCTTCTGCTTTTTGCAGCAGGTAGGAGGAGTAGTTGCCGAGGTAGGTGCTGGAAACGCCGCGTTCGGTTTCGACGATTTGAGTGCAGAGCCGATCGAGAAATTCTCGGTCATGGGATACGATTACCATTGGGGTTGTCAGCCCTTTGAGGTAAACTTCCAGCCATTCAATGGTTTCTAGGTCTAGGTGGTTGGTAGGTTCGTCGAGTAGCAGGATGTCGGGTTTTTGGAGGAGAATTTTGCCCAAACTCATCCGCATTTGCCAGCCGCCGCTGAAGGCGCTGACTAATCGATCGCCGTCTTCGGGTTCAAATCCGATTTCGGGCAGAATTTTCTCGATTTGGGCTTCTAAACCGTAGCCGTTTAAGCCTTCAAATTGCCGTTGCAGCCGATCCATTTTGTGGATCAGTTCGTCGAGATTTTCTGGGGAGGAGTTTTCCAAGTCTCGATGGACTTGCATTAGGGATTCATGGACTTCGTTGGCTTCGCTGAAGGCACGCCAAAATTCTTCTTTGACGGTGCGAGTCGGATCTACTTCAAATTCTTGGGAGAGGTAGGCGATGTGCAAGCTGGCGGGGCGAATAACTTCGCCGGCGGTGGGTTCGATTTCGCCGGCGATGATTTTGAGTTGGGTGGATTTACCGGCACCGTTAACGCCGACTAAGCCGATGCGATCGCCCGGTTTGACTTCCCAGGTGACATCTTTGAGTACGACGCCTGTGGGGTAAATTTTACTGATGTGTTCGAGTCGCAGCATTGTTGTGGGGACTGGGGAAGGGCAGGTTTAGCGGCGGATGGGATGCCGGCGCTGAGGTCGAGTTAATCTTAACAAATTTTAATTATATTTAGCGTATTGCCAGATTTTGATTTGGTAGGAGTTACGCGAAGAAACGGGGTTTCTATGAAAAATCGCAGATTCTGGGCTAGAGATATAGGAAGAAACCCGGTTTCTGGCCTCGATGTGGATTCAGGACTATTTGTGTGGGGCGATTGGGCGATCGTGTTGTTTCAGATTGAATTTCTCGAATAATGGTTGAGACTTCTGCACATTATAATAGTCAGTGTCAACCTCTATCGCAAAAGAGAGCGATCCTGCCAGCAAGAGACATTTATCATCAAGTTGTCAAACAGGCTCTGATTAAGGCTGGCTGGACAATTACCCATGATCCGTATCCCTTGGCTTGGGCGAAGAGAAACCTATCGATCTTGGTACCGAACAGCTATTAGCTGCTGAGAACAACGATCGCAACATAGCCGTTGAAGTTAAAAGTTTTATCCGAGAGTCTAGAATTGCCGATTTAGAGAAAGCTTTGGGTCAATATACTCTTTACTATGACATCTGAAAACGGACGTAATCAGAAAGACAACTGTATCTTGCACTTCTAGTAAATGCTTTTACAGAGCTTTTTAAATGATAAAAATTTAGTCAAATATTGCCATAAAATAATCCCCTGAATTGGGTGGTTTTCCCCCCAAAAATAGAGCAAAAATTACAAGGGATAGCTTAAATAATTATCGCAAACTTCTTAAAAAATTAAAAATAAATAACTTAATGAATTACTCAGGTTAGAGTATGGCTCGATAATTCCATTTGGGCAAAAATTCATCAAAAACAATTTGCATAGTATTTTTGAAATTATCAGCCATTTTTCGACCAGTTTTATAAACTTTATTAAGGATATTTACAGCTACAGATCTTCCCGTTTTAGTGGGAGTTTTTTCCACCAAAACTTTGACTAATTATAAAATTGTAAAAATTTCTCCTTGACCGATCCTGGTAATATGAGGAAAAAGTCGATGTTCTCTGGGAGTATATTTAGATGTATAAGGAGGGTAATGAGCAATTTTGATCTCAATTCCTATTTCATTAACTAATTTCTGCAAATCTTCTTTGAAAATATAATGATTAGCATTATTACTACCTCCACCATCACATTTTGACAAGATAGAATTGTCTTGACAAGCGCGGTTGATCTGATCAACGCCTAACGGCATCAAAGGTTATTTCAGACACCATATTCAGTACACGCAACGTGACAATGAAACCGTGATCAACGCCTAACGGCATCAAAGGTTATTTCAGATTTGGTTCGATATGTTGACAATCGATTTCTCGGTGATCAACGCCTAACGGCATCAAAGGTTATTTCAGGGCTTAAAGCCTTAGCTTCTACGCCATAACGCTTGTGATCAACGCCTAACGGCATCAAAGGTTATTTCAGGTAAATAACGGGTAAGAGGCTGTAATGTTATAAAGTGATCAACGCCTAACGGCATCAAAGGTTATTTCAGAGTAACGCTTCTGGTTTACCATCTTTCAAGGTTTGGTGATCAACGCCTAACGGCATCAAAGGTTATTTCAGAAGCTCATCCGCTCTTAAGATATCTGACATTCTGCCGTGATCAACGCCTAACGGCATCAAAGGTTATTTCAAAAATCTAGGCTGAATCTAAAATCTCCTTCAATGTTGTGATCAACGCCTAACGGCATCAAAGGTTATTTCAGTTTACTCTTAATTTGAAAATCCACCACATCCACCAGTGATCAACGCCTAACGGCATCAAAGGTTATTTCAGACTGGCTGCGAGCGTGTATGTGCAGCGAGTAATCGGTGATCAACGCCTAACGGCATCAAAGGTTATTTCAGAAGGCAACGAAATTTGGCTGGAGAAAACACCAGAGCAGTGATCAACGCCTAACGGCATCAAAGGTTATTTCAGACTACGGGCGACTAACAACGATCGCAATTGTGTGGTGGTGATCAACGCCTAACGGCATCAAAGGTTATTTCAGCGAACTCAAGCCGTTTATAAGTCGATCCAACTCTTCATGATCAATGCCTAACGGCATCAAAGGTTATTTCAGAAATAATTACATAATCAGCCAATAAAGATGCTTTGTGATCAACGCCTAACGGCATCAAAGGCTATTTCAGTCAAGTTGAATGTCGGCATAGACAATCGCAGGTGTGTGATCAACGCCTAACGGCATCAAAGGTTATTTCAGCAGGATTGAACGATCCGGGGCGCGGGGGTAATTTGTTCAACAGTGATCAACGCCTAACGGCATCAAAGGTTATTTCAGTTTCTCAAACACGACGCAATCAACTTCGGTATGTAGTGATCAACGCCTAACGGCATCAAAGGTTATTTCAGTGCCCCGTCCGCACCGCTGTTGTTCAGTTGGTTTTGTTGTGATCAACGCCTAACGGCATCAAAGGTTATTTCAGCGAAGTAGCAGCCTTCCCCGCTAATCCTCCTGAGTGATCAACGCCTAACGGCATCAAAGGTTATTTCAGACCGATCGCCCAACCCCTTAAAGAATAAACCCTCGAAACTATTTTTGCAAGCACCTTGCCCGACTAAATCCTTAAAACCTCCTTCCAACATCAAAGCAGTTCGATCGCACATCTCAAACCCTCACCAATCAAAGCATTCAAACCGTGCAAGCACCCAAACATCAAACACAACAACCTCAAAACCAATCCCCACAAACAAGGCAGACATTACGCGCACCCAAAAACCCGTTACACTCAGAGATCCTTGCAATTACTCAGGCCCGATCGAACTCCAGCAATCAACCCCAGCCAAGACATCCGCCAGCAAAAAATCCCCAGCATCAGCCAAAACATAGCGCTGCCACCTAGTCTTTTTAGAACCCGCATGATCCACCCAGCAAGGCAAAGCCAAATACCCATTTCGATCTAAAATCAACCACTGACAAATATCAGCTTCAAACTCATCCCGCCACAGCAAAACAGAATTAATTAAATCCCGACTTTCCCCCAGCGAAACCCCACCAAATCTACTCACCGACTCCGGGCGCAAAATTGCCTCCCGCAATCTTTCCAACAGCTTGGGATTGCCAACATCCCCGCCAAAATCCACCCAAATTCCCAAATCAATACCAGTCAGCAACACCTGAAAATCCGGCCGCGCATTGCCCGCCGCAAACTCCTCCTTCGCAACTTTCACCCGCCGAACAGTCCGCAGCAAAGTCGAACTTTTGGGAGCCGACAAAAGGGCGATCGCAATCTTACAGCCACAGTGAGAATAGCGGTTAATTTCCCCCACCATTGACAGCAGCATTCCGTACACCGTAGCCGGCGGCGGCACCGGATAACTTTCCGCATATTCCCGCGCATAAGACTGCCGCCAACAAGCAATTGGGACTTCAATTCGCAACCCGATCATGCAGCCTCCCGATCGATATCCGACAAAATCACAGACTGCAAATCCCTCACCGCCGGCTTAATTCCCCGAAAAACTTTCACACCCAATTGCTCCAATTCTTCCACCTCCGGCTGCACAGAAATTGCACCGCCAATCCACACCTCATTCGGATCAATATCTCCAGCCTCAATGCGGCGCAGCAAATCCGATATTGAAATCTCCCCTTTGCGATTTTCCTCAAAGCAGTAAAGAATCCGGGGAGCAAAATCGTGAGTCCACCTGAGCACAATACTTTCAGGAGAAAAATCGTAAAGAAACCGAGCATGATTTCCCGCAACACCTCCGAGAGAAGCCAAAGCATCCAAAACAGAAATCACCCGATTTGCAACCTTCAAACGGTGCGGAGTCATCGCAAAACCGTACTGATAGCGAGTAGCGTGAGCCTCCGTTTGATGAATAGATTTCCGGTCTTTTTTGCCGCTAGTCGAGCCAAAAAACAAATCGCCAGTATCCGCAGTCAAAGAAATCGCGCGAGTCACTTCTAGCACCCCCCTGCGAGCAATGCTTTCCCCTTTTTTCAGTTTAGCTTTAGCCTTGCCGCCTTTAGCAGTTGGTTTGGTATCGCTCGACTCTGGAACCCCATCATTATTGATATCTTCCGTTGCCGCTTTCGCATCCATGTAACCCAAAACATCATCATCAATGTAGATTTCAGGATCGAAAACACCTTCTTGAACGCGATAATTTTCATTTTTATCATCATCCCATTTGCGGTTGACATCTTCTCCTAAAAACTGCCACTGATAGCGAATTGCCCACCGAATCGCCTCCGCAGATACAGTAGTCCGCAGCGAATTTTTCCATGCTAAGCGCTGCAAAGTTGTGACGTTACCTTGGTTTTCACCCCGGTTGTTAGCAGCGATGCCGTAATTGGTCAAAATGTTGCCAAACAAATGATAAGTCATGGTATTTCCTCAGTTACAGATATAGTGTGTGCGTAAGTTCTGCCTAACGTAAATTGCGAAGGGATGATGGCAAAGGCACGCTTTCACCACCATCATCATCTTCGTCATCTTCTTCTTCCTCATCCCCATCATCCTCATCTAAATCAACATCAGAATCTTCAGCCTCCACGCGATTGCTGCTTGGCAATTCAGGCGGCAAGTCAGCAGATTTCCTGCCTTTGTAACTGACGAGGGAAAGCAAGACTAAATTTCTTGCCATTTCCCAATCATCTAATACTAAATTCCACAATTCTGCTTGATATTCTTGCTGCACTCGCGAAAAACCAGCTTTCGACCAAAATTCCGTGATGAAAGAACAGAATGCTGAAAAGTTTTTGCAGCGAATCATTTTCGAGCGCACTTTTTCCCGCTCATCTGATATCCGCTTTTCACCTAAATTTTTGCCGTGTTCTTCGCTAGCATTTTGGCGCTTGGCTTCAGCATTTCCTTGCTTAAAAGAACCAGCGTAAATTCCTCTCAAAGCATCGTGACAAGCCTCAACAAACCGCCCGTGGGATGCTTCTTTCCACTCCGCATATTCTACCATATCTCGAAATCCTTTACTTTCATAACACAGTCGATCGAACAATTCTTTGCTAGTTATTTTATCCGCCAATTCTCCGTACCAAGGAAGGTGTTTAATCAAAGCATCAGCGATTAAACCTTTAGCCAAGCTGGGGACAATGGCACTGCCCGAATCTCCGTAAACTACATACTTATCCTTGAAAGCATTTTGCGCTTTCTGATAAGCGGCACAAATTTTTGCATCCGCAGTTACGGAATACTTGTCCGTCGGAGATTTTTGCTTTTGATTCCACGGCGTTTTCCCAAAAATCACAGCGCGACAGCGGCTAACTTTGTAAGTTTTCGCAATCTCTACTGCGGATTCGTAAGTCGCTAAAAAACGCAGCGCTGCATCTCCAATCCCGGAAGCATGAAAATTTTTGTACGCTTGATGGCGTTTGGCGTAACTCATTCTAGTTTCAGCAAACTGTTTGAGATTCAAGATTTCAGGAATTATCAAAGCCGCAGATGCTTTTTCTCCTTTTGCGAAGGATCGAATTTTGAAATAACAGCAAACTACGGGTGCGTAAAGCAACACTAAAGCATCTAAAGCGTTTTGTTCGATGCTAGTTTTGCCTGTGAAAGCAGTGTGTTTGACTGTAGCGCCTGGATTCAGCCAGCCCGCTACTGCCAAGGGTTTCTCTAGCAGGAAACCCGCGCGATCGCACAAATTTTTAGCAAACTTTTGATGGCTGTATTCAGTTAGCGACTTGTAACTTACAACTAGCGGCAACTCGCCCTCATCAATCTCAAAAGATTGAGATTTTATGCCGTCGCTTTTAGAAAGTATCCCTTGCTGCAAAAAAGTATTCAACAATCCTTGATGCAGCGCCACTCTCGACTCCGGCAAGAGATTTTCCGAATCGATTCCCCGGAATCCAATCAATCCGTCATTCAGCAAAAACGACTGTTGAATCAACCATTCGATCGCCTCTAAATGACTGCCTTGAATATTCAGCGCGACTTCATATTCGCCAAGCTCCCATTTCAGTTTATCATAACTAATCCCCTCCCGATTAAATTGCTTTAAAGTCATCCACAAACCAGCCAAACCCGCCGCGTGCATATCCGTATAATGCGGGCTGTGCAAGTTAAGAACAATTTCAACATTTGTACTGTTCACAAGCTCCCGTTACCTCACTGTAAATCACGGCATCTGTTGGGGCGATCGGATAAAATTTTTGAAATCTTTTCCAATCTGTGAGTTTAGAAATAGGACGGGGAAGCCGCACCGGAACCGCCCATTTTTGTGCTTCCTCAGCCAAAGCCTTATTTTTACTGATGCCTTTTTTCGCCCTTTTTTCCTCTGCAATTTTCTCGATATTTTGCCTATCTTCTGCTAAAATGACATTAATGGTATTCCCAGGCTCTCGCAAAGACTCGCGACTGGTACACCACAAGCCGTCAAGCCATGCGGAGTCATATTCGGCGATCGGTTCGCCGGTGATTTTGAGAGCCGCATTCATTAAATCAGTCTGCGAAATTTCCCCCAATTCCGCAAGTTCTCGAACGAATTCTTGACCAGCTTTTACCTGTTCTCTCGTATAAGGATAAGGAGTGTTAGTCGGATAAAATATAGCTTGGCAAATTCGTCCCGATGCTAGTACCAAATTGCCAGTAGCATCAAACTTAACTTGCCTGTTAAGCCGCCCCAGCCGCTGAATCAGCGCCGCAAAAATTGCAAATGGCGTTATCAGCAAATCGGCACTCAAATCGAGGGACATTTCGCAGATTTGATTGGTAACAGCCAGCACACCTTTAGTTTGCTGCGAAAAAGCTGACATGACTTGAGAATGGCGCTCGATTCGATCTTTGTACCGATATCGAGCGTGGTAAACTAAAGGCGAAAAATCTAAATTTGGGTACTTTACTAACTCATTCACCGCAAAATTGTAAGTATCAACGCAACTTTTTACAGAATTGTTGACCCACAAAACCTTTTGATTGGCTGCTAAAGCAGCCGCGACATCCACCAGGACATCGGTGAAACTTTCAACTACTTGAAATTGATAGCGCGGCAAATCCTCCAAATCTTTCGGGCCTTCAATCTCGGTCATCTCTTCGCCCAACTCCGCCACGGTAACGCAGATTTTTGCCAATTGTTCCTGAGTGAAACTAGCGCTCATCAGCAAAATCGGCGCGCCTTTAAACGTCTGGATAAATCTCAGCAAAGCGCTAAACAATTTGTCATCGTAAGCGTGAACTTCATCAAAAACAAAAGCACCTTGGACGATCGCAATCCACGCATAAATCGGCTTGCGGTTGTTCTGCATCAATCCCAAAACTGAATCTACCGTGCCGACGATGAGTTTGGCAATCCAAGCTTTGAAACTTTGCAGTCTCGACTCATTTTCAAGGTGGTCGTCATTTTCATTAATCAAAGCTTGGTAAACCTCTAAATCGATGTTCGATCGAGAGTGCATTAAAGCTGTTTCAGCTTCAGTCAAAGTGCCGTAATCCAAAAAGCCCTGAGTAGCCGTCCCCGTAGTAGGATAAAGCACAAACAGCTTTCTATTAATTGCCCAATTTAATCCCCACAAATAAGCAGCAATTGTTTTACCAGTTCCGCAACCAGCTTTAACTAAAGTAATTCTACTTTTGGTCGCAGCAACAGACTTTTGGAAACCCCGCGGCTGCTTTTTATTGAGCCGGGAATCGATAACCTGCTGTAAATCTTCCCGGCTCAAAACTTGCTCCAAAACTTGCCTCAACCATTGCCGCTGATTTGCGATTTCGGGCACCGCAGAACCTGCGATATCCGCTGCAATGACAGTCGCTTTCACTGCGGCAATGAACCGCTGGCGATCGCTATTTCGCCCCACAGTTTTTGCCATTGCTTCGCATTCGTCCGTTACTGCCTCAACAGCATATTTTAGTTCCTCCTGCGTCCAATTTGATTTTTTGACATTGGGTAGTTGTGGCGGCAATTTTAACTGGCTGCCAGTCCCAATTTTGAGCAGCGCCCTAAAATCATCTCGGACGGGTTTTGAATCTGGTTTAGAAGGAATTTTGTGCTGGCAAAATACATAAAGCGGGGCATTGCCGCAGCCCTTAGTTTTGACAAATTCCTTTGTTGGATCGACTTTGAGATGGTGTCCGATTGCCCCCCAGACAGCCACCAACAAATCCACATCTTCGCAACTTTCCAGCCACTGCCTAAATTCGGGAACTTGCAGCACCAAAATGCCGCTCAAAATTTCGTGACGGATTATTTGTTGGACTTGATTTCTATCGTTAGTTGGCAATTCTGATTTAATCGTTTGTAACCACTGAGGATGCTTTTGATAATGCACTGACTCGGTGGCCATCAATCCCAAAAAGTGCTGGTTGACTTTCCCCCAATCGTGAATGTAGCATCCCATCAAAGTTGTTTTCAACAGCAATTTCGCCCATTCATCGGCCAAACCTAATTGACGCAAGATAATCGGCAGCAATCGGTTGAGAATGATTTCAGCAGAACAGTACACCGCAGCAGTATGTCCGGGCAAAAAGTGAGCTGACTGAATTTCTTTAGGCAGCCTTGAAAAATCCTTGGGCAAAGACTTAGCAAAAAGTCGGGGAAAATTCACTTTCATTTAGCCTCCCAGTGAGGCACAAAAAAGCCACCTCCCATGTGTCCTTTGCCGCCAATACCGTTATGCTGCACCAACAAAGAATCTTCATCAGTAAGCCCGGATATTTTCACCGAATAACCTACTTTTGTATCGCCCTTAACTTTGATAGTTTTTCTGGCGATTTCGCCGTATTGATTGAGGGGAATTTCAGCATTGCCCGATCGCACTCCCAGCGCTTTCAGTTGCCGATTCACCGCCGCTAAAAAATAATCCTGCTGTTCGTAGCCAGAAATCACCACAACCCGAGCAAACAAGTCAGCAGCAGGCTTTAAGGGCAATATTGTCGGCACTCCCAGCACGACTTGGTGGATGCCCACAGACAATTGCCGGCCACCGAGTTTAAAGAAATGGTGCGCGTTTTCTGCAGCCACCCTGATCCGCATTCGCGACGATCGCCCGATCTCGCGCTTGAGAGTAATTTTCCCCTGTCTGTCTGGATATCCCGCCACCGTCAGCAGCCGAATTGTGCGATCGGTCCGCAACATCGGCACTACTTCGCAAATCGCTGCAAACAGTCCGTAACCGTGGTCTGCTGGGAGCTCTAAGCCATTTACTCTGAAAGAAATGTCGGTCGCACTTACTACCTGGAGTGCAGACATTTGATTTTTGAGAGAGGTAGTATTCACTAGCCTGCTCGGAAATAATTTAGTTAATCGCCTGACGGCATCCAAGGTTTTAGGGAGTTGAAAGCAATGGCTGTTCGCGTCCCTGCATTAATCGCGTAGGTTTTACTACTCGGAGGGCAGAGTGATCAACGCCCCGTCTATTTTTCTAGGTGTACCACTTACCACAACTTTTGTCAAGTGTAATGTAAATAAATCTGTAGGGGCGGCTTTCACCAATAATATTTCCGGTTGCCATAAAGACCGGAAAACCAGTCGCCACCCAAGGGTAAATTCAAACAGACATCTCCAACAATTGGGGTTAAAATCAATCGATCTAAAGAGCTTGTCGCTGAGCCTCCAACAATTCTTGAATCCCGGTTTCTGCCAAATCTAAAATTTGATTTAACTGACTCCGGCTGAAACTTCCTTCTTCCGCAGTTCCCTGAATTTCTATAATATTCAAATCTCCATTCATTACCACATTACAATCAATTTCAGCCGCCACATCTTCAAGATAATTCAAATCTAAAAATGGCTCGCCTTCCAAAAGTCCCACAGACACGGCGGCTACTTGACGAATAATGGGCGATCGCACTAAATCACCTTTTTGTACCAACTTGTTCAAAGCATCAGCCACAGCCACAAACCCGCCAGTAATTGAAGTCGTGCGAGTCCCCGCGTCCGCTTGCAAAACATCCGCATCGACAAGTATTGTGCGTTCCCCCAATAGTTGCATATCCAAGCACGATCGCAAACTGCGCCCAATCAACCGCTGAATCTCTTGAGTCCGTCCCGATAATTTCATAAATTCCCGCTCTTGTCGCTGCGGTGTCGAGCCCGGCAACATTCGGTATTCCGCTGTCAGCCAACCTTGTCCGGTATTCTCCAGAAATCTAGGCACTCCCGGCTTGATTGTAACGCTGCAAAGTACCTGAGTATCGCCACTTTTTGCTAGTACGGAACCGCTAGCAAATTTAGTAAACTGTCGATCGAAACTAATCGGACGAATTTGATTTGGTTGTCTGCCATCTGGACGCTGGAAAGACATAATATTTAGGTGATTGGTAATGGGTAATTAGGTATTAAAAAATTAAAATTTGTGATTAATCTTCCGTTTTTTTTGATTCGGTAAATATGCAGTCATTCAATCTAAAATCTAAAATCTAAAATAGTATGACTATTTACCCTTAGCCTCGATTAATTTGAGAATATCCTGCTGGACTTGCTGTGGGGATTGATCGCCATCAATAGTTAACAGTTTGTTGCGGTGTTCATAATACTCTAAAAGAGGAATAGTGCGTTCGTGGAACAAATCGAGCCGACGCTGTAAAATTTCAGGATGGTCATCCGATCGATCGCGCTCGATCGACCGGCTAAGCAAAACCTCGATCGGCACTTTCAGCCAAACTGCCCAATCTAGCTCCTGCGCCAACTCCTCTAATAAAAAATCCAACTCCTCAGCTTGAAAAGCAGTTCGCGGATAGCCCTCCAATACCCAGCCATTAAAGACATCCCACAGCAGCAGTCGGCGGCGAAAGAATTGAATCATAGTTGCGTCGGGAACTAATTCCCCTTTTTCGACATAAGACGCCGCCAGCTTGCCTAAATCTGTGTCTTCTGCGATCGCCTCCCGTAGAATGTCCCCCACCGCCAGCAAAGGAAGGCTCAAATTGCTGCACAGTAGTTCAGCCTGAGTTCCCTTTCCCGCTCCTGGCCCTCCCAGAATCACCACTCTCACAGTCTCTGCTCCTAGTGCCGCGACATTCAAATTTTACGCGATGTGTGTACCTTTTCTTAAAAGCCCTGGACGCCGCCAGAATCTCATCACCTTGGTTTTTCACCCTATAACTGTATAAATGTCAAGCTCCACGCCGTATTTTGGTAAAAAACCCCGTTTCTGTGTAAGTGGTAATTGAGTTCAAAAATCGAACAAACGACTGCGAATGCCACTGTCGCGAGCTTTTGACAACTTGTATATCTAGTGTTCGATCCGATGTGCACTCGGCCCCGTACACTATATATTGTCAAGCAGGCTTCAGCCGCGCCAAGGTCGGAGCTGCACTCAAGACTTAGTTGCTGATTAAATATTGCCCTATGGTTGCTCAGTTACAAACCCCTAAACTAAATTTAAACCACAGCTTGCCCTACACAGTTCAAGGGCTGGTGCAAGTCTTTACAGGCCCGCACCGCTGCTTTTTTACCAGTGTCATGGCTCAAGCCCTCCGAATTGCAGGACAGGGAGCTCCCGTGCTAGCGGTGCAGTTCCTCAAAGGGGGAATTAATCAAGGGCATCAGCATCCGGTGCGGCTGGGGCAAAATTTAGATTGGGTGCGCTGCGATTTGTCACGCTGCATAGAGAATGCCGATTTAGATGAGCTGGAGATGCGATCAATCGAACAATTGTGGCAATATGTTCAAAATGCGGTGCGCGAAGGTCGTTATTCCTTAGTTATTCTCGATGAATTGAGTTTAGCGGTTAATTTGGGCTTGATTCCCGAAGCCGAAGTGGTGGCATTGATTGACAACAAACCGCATCATTTGGATATGATTTTTACAGGGCCATCCATGCCGCAAATAATTTTGGATGTTGCCGACCAAATTACTGAAATTCGCCGCAGTTAAGGACAATGATTCAAGTTGCGATTGCCTGTTTAGCGGGATCATTTTTTATGTCAAAAAATAGTATCTAAAAAAAGAGGCGATCGCTTAGCTCAAAGAGCGATCGCACGCTGATCAATTTACCAGCGACGTTACGCTTGAACTACCGGATCGAACACAACACTCAATCGATCCGCCGGCACCATCCGCTTGAGAATTTTCAAGTGACCGTCTGCATCAGACCAACTGCGAAACTCACCCACAACCACCTTTTCCACATTTGGAAGCGAGCGAACTATAGTCCACGGCTTGAGACGTTTTTCTTGCAACATACTAGATAAATCTCCTTGGTAAATTGGAGCAAAAGCCAGTCCCCATGGTTGGTAACCGCCGAGGACTGGCTTTTGACTTTGCAAACTTGCCCTTCTCTAAGAACATAGCACAAAAAAAAGGGTTTGTGATTATATCTTATTTTTCGCTTTTTTTAGAGCTAATTCCTACATAACAGATGATTAAACTCAAAACTTGTTAACTCTTTAATTCGCAACTCAAAACTATTTCATGACTAACACTTCGACTTCGCTTGGGTGCAGCCTGACTAATAAATTCTGGCTTCTACCTTCTACCTTCTCTTTACAAATCCCGCCGCGACAGCAGAAACCAGATTCCACCCAAACCCAAAACACCGCACAAAACCCCGCCTTCCCACCCAAAAACAGTCCCCCCCGGCAAATGTCCAGGCTTTGCTTTAGAAGTAAAATTCAGCTCCGAATAGTATACCCACTGGCTGTTAACCCGCCAGCCCACTCGATCGCCAAACTTCTCCCAAACTGTAGCATCATAAACACCAGGCTTTCCCCCCAACTTGAGCCACAAACCCTTTTGCACAGAAAAACCAAATCTGCGGTGACTGTGCCGCACCCAAAGTTGATCGATAGTCTGCAAATCCTTAGCTGGAAACTTCCTAATATCTTCCTCGCTCAAATAACCCCGTGAAATTTGCTGCATCACCTCCAGCATTTTCACAGAAGTTTCCTCATCAGCACCACGCCAATTTTTAGCAGCCAGCAGCCTTGCCAAGTGAGAATAATCAATACCTTTTTCCGACTCTAAATTCACAGAAACTAGCGGAGGAACAGTCACAGGTTGAGTAGGAACAGAATGACTAACAACATTTGCCTGCTGCAAATTTTCCAGCACGGGGACAACAACAACAGGAGGTTTTAAAGCCTCCAAAACTTCCACAGCCGATTTGTAGCGATCTTTAACATATTCTTGAATCAACTTATCCAAAACCCGACCTAAATCCTCGCTAATTTGTGTTCCTTTTGGCAAAGCCTCCCTCCAAAGCCACCGGCCTTCAAGCGGATCGTAAAGGTCATCGTGAATGTCCCCATAGATATCCAGGTAAGGCATAACAGAAGTCAGCAAGCGGATGCAAGTCACCCCCAAACTATAAAGGTCGCTAGCAGGAACAGCCCTACCGTGACGCTGTTCTAGAGCCGCGTAGCCAGGAGTTCCCAACTTAGTTCCTGTTTTGGTCGGAGCAGCAGCTACTACCTGTTTAGAAACCCCAAAATCTATCAGCACTAACTTACGATCGCGATCTCGGCGGATCACATTCTCAGGCTTAATATCGCGGTGAATTACATTTCGGTCGTGAACAAACTTCAATAAAGGCAACAAATCTAACAGCAGTTCGCAAGTTTTAATTTCGCTATAAGCACCGTACTTATCTAACTCATCCTTTAAATTATTGCCATCAATAAACTCTTGGACTAAATACAAGCGCCCATCTTCCTCAAAATAAGAAATTAACTGAGGAATTTGTGGGTGTTTCAGTTCGTATAACCGCCTTGCCTCTTGTTCAAACAGTCGAACATATTTTTTAAAATGACCGGGCTTCCGCTGAAATTCTTGAGGGGGTGACAACTGTTTTATCACGCACAATTCCTCAAATTTTCCATGATTAACAGCTCGAAAAGTCCTACCAAATCCCCCGTCGCGCAGCGGCTCAGTTGCTGAATAAAGGTCTTTTAGCAGCAGCTTTGAACCACAATTAAGACAATACTTTGTGCCTGGTGGGTTCTGACGCTTGTCTCTTGGGCAATCGAGATTAAGGCAGTATGTCATATATTAAAAAAATGCGAACAAAATTATACTCAGGGTTTTATATTATTCAAGAGTCCGATCGCGAGCTGGTTTTTGTAGAGGCGAGACCTCGAACCTTACGGAGGCAGCAGCCCCCCTCGCGATCAGAGGAGGCGCTCTCACCAGACTGCCCCTGAGCAAGTATAACTCTCTTGAGGGTTTGACCTCAAACTCGAAGTCCATATCTAACCTTAGACTCCCCTCCGTGCAAAACATTTGATTTAGCGGTCAAAGAGCCCCCCGATCAAACAGAAATAGTAATTTATTACCAGCCCCGTGAGTTCTGCAACGCAAAAAAAAAACTGAGGATTCCGCCTGAGATATAATTTTATTGCCAGAGAGAAGCACACTAACGGGAGCCACAGCTTCCGTCAAGTTCGATCTACTTTAATATCTTACCCGGATAATTTTTAACTTAACCAGGCATAATTAACAATCCAAAAATCCCCAACAAACGCACGTTAAAATCAATAATAGCTTCCTCGATCACAACCCGATCCAGACCAGACACTTAGCCAGTTTTCCCTGTTTCCTTTTTTCAGCTATTACCAGTTATATCTAATTCGATCGGTCTACTTAATTAGGAATCGCCAGTGACACCAAAACTACAGCCATCTCCCACTCCAAACTCCCGCATAAAATCACCAAAAGTACCATGGTTCGAGCGGTTCATGGCACTGGTAGCCCTAGGAAATTTAACTCTAGTATTATTTGACATAACTTACGTCCCCGGTCGAGATTTCTACCTCCGGCAACTGCCAGTTGTAACTCAAGTATACGACCCATTTAAAGGAATTAAACCCCACCGAGACACCCAGCAATATCTAGAAACCTTAGAAGAGTTAAAAATTCAAGTAGTGCAAACAGGGTTGCCCTCTCCCCAAGTAGCGGCAAAATTGCAGGCAATAAACAATCTGAGCGCGAAAATGATCGACGAAGATCCCTTTCGAGTAGCATCAAAAAGCGGCACCCTAGAAAAAATCAAAGACCGAATGCGCGATCGCGTCCCAAATCCGCAAGACTCCGCTAAACAATCATTCCAAACATTCTGGAGTCCTGACTATTTAAACAAACAAGGGTGGCAAAAAGAAATCAAGTGGTTTGACACCAAAATCAAGCCATTAATCGCCACCAACTATTACCGCGAGATCGGAGAAAACGGCGAATTTACCGATAACTTCTGGCAAATCGACCTGCCATTCATTGCCATATTCGCGATCGAATTTCTAGCCCGTACCTACTTGATCAGCCGCCGCCACCGCAGCGTTACTTGGCGAGCAGCCATGCTCTGGCGATGGTACGACATCTTCCTGCTCCTCCCATTCTGGCGCCTGTTGCGAATATTACCCGTCACAATTCGTATCCACCAAGCCAAAATGCCGGATCTCAAACCCATACGCACCCAAATCAGCCGAGGTTTCGTTGCCAACTTCGCCCAAGAATTAACCGAAGTTGTAGTAATTCAACTCATCAACCAGATGCAACAATCAATCACCACAGGCGAACTCGCTCGTCAACTATTTCAATCCCAAAAACAGCGCTATCTAGACATCAACAATATCAATGAAATAGAAGCGATCGCCACACATCTCGTCCAAATAACAGTCTACAAAGTCCTCCCCCAACTCCAGCCAGACCTAGAAGCCTTACTCCGGTACAATATTGAAAGCTTCCTCAAACAATCCCCCCTCTATCAAGGATGGAAGCAAGTACCCGGCCTGGGAAACCTGCCCGAACAGCTAGCACAGCAATTAGTTGCAGAACTCTCAAAATTAGCCACCCTCGGCCCCCAAGATGCCTACGAAGCCTTCAAAATCGCCAGCGAAGACCCCATAAGCATCAAACTCTCCAGCCAGCTAGTGCAACATTTCGGGCAAGCTTTAGGAAACGAACTGCAACAGCAGCAGACCTGGCAAGAAATACAACTGCTGCTGTGCGACTTCCTAGAAGAGTTCAAAATCAACTACATTCAGCGGTTGAGCGAAGAAGACTTCGAGAAAATTTTAGAACAAGCCAAAGAACTGCAACGGATAGCCCCGCGTTAGGGCGTGTCATCAGTCGGAAGTCTCCAAACCGTTCGGGCAAGTCTCCCCACGGGATGCCCGGGTGCGGTATAACACCGCTTCCACGAACAACCCATGGTAAGCAGACTGTCCCACCCATATCACCTTCACGTCTGGGCAACAAATCTTTAATCCTTTCCCACTGTTAATTTCCTAGGGCATAACGGTGACTTGTCGTGGCGATCGAATCCTTCTAGTCGGCTATATCTCTCCTTTACCTTCCTTTACATCAACTGATGACAAACCCTAGCCACTCGGATTTGAAGAACCTTAAAATCCTTGCCAGCCATGTGTCCACCTCTAATACCAAATTCACTATTAACAATAGTCCGGACTATTTTGAGATCCTAGTGGAAAACCCTTGATTGTCCGTTAGCAAGTCGATTTGGCAATCGCCCTGAAACCCTTATTTTACGCTTAGCAATCGCACACTGTCCGAAGCATTGTATTAAGCTGAGATAGTGTTGCAGAATTAAAAGAATAGCCCTCAGCTTTCTCCTCTGTCATAATCCCCTCTGCTCCGGCGCTCTACTTATTTTTTTCTTCCCCAATTAGCAATTAGCAATTACCCTGCTGTAACTCTTGCAAATAAAACTTGCTGGAATTGTAAAGTTTCATGTGCGATCGGCATTGTCTACGAGAGTCATCAGCAGGGTTGTGCATGAAATCTTCAGCGCGGTAGTGAGTTAGACCGTCGTTACGGTTCTCAGCGGCCTGCGTGTCCTTTTTTTAGCGAGAAAGAGCAATTTTTTTAGATGTATATTATATCAATTTATATGTAACTTTGATGAACTTATACTTTTTAGTACCACTGTGTAAAGTAAAGTTAAAAATTACTACAAATATCTCTAAACGAGGTAATCTATTAGATATGATTTCTAACTGCTTTGCTAAGCGATAAAAATTACAACTGCTATAAAAAAATAAGGCGCGTCAGCATTTTAAGTCAGCTATAATTATAAAGTTTTCAGGGAAAATACGTAAATAGCAATGCTTTTTCAAGTAAATTATTTTCTAAAAATTTACACTAACTCTTATAAATTGCTTTTCAATATATATTTCCTCAGCCTCATTTCACTAAATCCACTGAAATTTTTCAGCCAACTCGTTACCCCAGGAGTAACACCAATAAATGTCACAGACCTCTGCAACCAATTTCCTGTCAAATCGTTCTAAAAAAAAGGTGTCCCTGCGCCTGATTTTAGTATTCCCATTCGTTCTGCAAATATTTGCTGCCGTCGGGCTGACAGGCTGGCTCTCTTTACGCAACGGGCAAAAAGCAGTCAACGAAGTTGCTAGTCAGTTGCGAAGTGAAATTACGGCCCGCATCCAGCAGCAGCTCAATACTTACCTAGACACAGCCCCTCGGGTCAATCAACTGAATGCCAATGCCATTCGACTAGGATACTTAAATCCAGAGGAATTGGAGAGTACGGAACGCTATTTGTGGGAGCAAATTCAAGCCTTTCCTTCTCTGCCCCAGATGGGTTTTGCTACTAAAACAGGAGAGTTCATTGCCGTTGAACGCCAAGAGAATGGCAAAATATTTTTTAAAATAGCAGACAAAGAGCATCCGAATGAACTTCATATTTATGAATCTGATAGCAAAGGCAATCAAACAAAGCTCTTAAAAGTCTCCCGCAACTACAATATACTCCGCCGTTCATGGTATAAAGACAGTGTACGCTTAGGCCGGCCCACATGGAGCGAAATTTTTCCGCTTACAGGTCAGAAAACGCTCTCCCTCCCTGCCGGACATCCAGTTTATGACGAAAGTGGCGAACTGCGCGGAGTATTAGTTGCTAATTTGTTGATCTCTTTCCTGAGCGACTTTCTGCAAAGCTTAAAAATCGGTAGATCGGGACAGACTTTCATTATGGAACGTTCTGGACTCTTAGTAGGTAGTTCAACTCTCAAAGAAGCATTTATCACCAACAATGGCAAACTCGATCGCCTGAATGCTTTAGACAGCACAGATGATTTAATTCGGCTGACAACGGCGCATTTAAAAGAACACTTTGGCAACCTCACTAAAATTAATAGCTCTCAGCAATTGGATTTTACGATTGCCGGCCAGCGACAATTCCTGCAAGTTATGCCCTTTCAGGATAGCCGAGGATTGGACTGGCTGATTGTCGTCGTCGTTCCTGAAAGCGATTTCATGGATCAAATTAACGCCAGTACCCAGACTACCATTTTGTTGTGTTTGGGAGCCTTGGCGCTGGCTACTGTTTTGGGAATCTTAACCGCACGCTGGATTACGAGCCCGATTCTCCGTTTGAGCGCAGCTTCTAGGGCGATCGCCAGTGGCGACTTAGAGAAAAATGTCCAGGTAAAAGGCGTAGAAGAACTAGAAGTTTTGGGTCAGTCTTTTAACCTGATGGCACAACAGTTGCGCGAATCCTTTGAGGCGCTAGCTAAGACCAATTCCGAGCTAGAACTCCGAGTAGAAGAACGCACTGCTGAACTGACGGCAGCCAAACAAATCGCTGATACTGCCAACCAAGCTAAAAGTGAATTTTTAGCGAATATGAGTCACGAATTGAGAACGCCACTCAATGGAATTTTAGGATACGCTCAAATCCTAGAACGCTCAAAAACGATGGCTCCTAAAGATATCCAAGGCATCAGTATTATTCACCAGTGTGGTTCCCACCTGTTAACCCTGATTAATGACATCTTAGACCTCGCTAAAATTGAAGCTCAGAAATTGGAACTGTACGCGAAAGATTTCCATTTTCCTTCCTTTTTGCAGGGAGTCGCGGAAATCTGCCGCATCCGAGCCGAACAAAAAGGAATTGCTTTTGTTTATCAACCGAGTTTGGAAATTCCTCCTGGCATCTACGCTGACGAGAAACGCTTGCGACAGGTACTAATTAACTTACTGAGCAATGCAATTAAGTTTACAGACTCAGGACGAGTGACTTTTAAGATAGAACATCTGGAAAAGGGGACAGGTGAAAAGGTACAAACCAATGAGCAAATGCCAGCCTCACCAATTCACAAAATTATGTTTCAAATTGAAGATACTGGCGTGGGTATGACACCCGAACAATTAAAAAAAATATTTTTGCCTTTTGAACAGGTAGGAGACAGCAAGCGTCAGGCGGAAGGAACTGGGCTCGGTTTAACAATTAGCCAGAAAATTGTTGAAATGATGGGTAGTACAATTCAAGTAAAAAGTCAGTCAGGAGTCGGTAGTGTTTTTTGGCTAGATTTGGATTTACCGGAAGCGGCAGACTGGGCAAATACAGCCACGCTTGCCAAGCAAAGAAAGCTGGTTGGCTACCAAGGTAGAAAGCAGAAAGTTTTGGTTGTGGATGACAAATGGGAAAACCTCTCGGTCATTGTCAATCTCCTGGAACCCCTCGGCTTTGAAGTAACCGAAGCTAAAAACGGTCAAGAGGGTTTAGAAAAAGTAGAAGAGTTTAAGTTTGATTTGATTATTACTGACTTGGTGATGCCAGTGTTAGATGGCTTTGAGATGATGCGCCGTATCCGAAACTTGCCCCACTATAAAGACGTGGCAATCATTGCTTCATCTGCCAGTGTATTTGCTACCGATCAACATAAAAGTTTGGAGGGGGGAGCAAGCGATTTTCTCGGTAAGCCAGTGCAGGCAGAAGAGCTATTTGAGATATTGCAAAAGTATTTAAAAATTGAATGGATATATGAAAAACGAAAAAATGAAAAAATTAGTGCTATTCCTTTTTCATCAGATCCTCAATCACTTTCTGAATCTACCTCTGTAGTGGCTCCACCGCCAGGAGAAATGGAACTTTTATTTGAACTGGCGATGAGAGGCAACGTGAAAGGAATTGTGAAGCGCAGTGAGCACCTAGAGAAGTTAGATCAGCAATTTGTGCCCTTTGCTGTTGAGCTGCGCCAGTTAGCCCAAGGTTATCAAGTCAAAAAAATCAAAGAGTTTATTACATCCCACAGAATAGAAAAAGAATGAAGGCAGCAAATATGGAAACAAGTAGCATCTTAATCGTCGATGATAATCCTAGCAATCTGGACGTGCTTTCTGAAGCTTTAGCGGGTTTTGGATGGGAGATATTGGTAGCAACTGATGGCGAAACTGCCATCGAACAGGCTGAATATAGTCAGCCTGATTTGATTCTGTTAGATGTGATGATGCCAGGAATTGACGGGTTTGAAACCTGTCATAGGTTGAAGGCAAGCCAGTTGACGAACGAAATTTCCGTAATTTTTATGACTGCTCTTTCTGACATAGGAGATAAGGTCAAAGGCTTTAATCTAGGGGCGGTGGATTACATTACTAAGCCCTTTGAACAAAAGGAGGTGTTAGTTCGTGTCAATCTTCATTTAAAACTGCGTTCTCTTACTAAAATTCTTGCAGCTCAAAATCTGCTTCTCAAACGGGAAATAGAAGACAGGCTCGCAGCAGAAGCAGCGTTACATCAGCTCGCGCAGGAGTTAGAAAAACGGGTGGAAGAACGAACGGCTGAACTTTCTCAAGCTTTAGAGAATCTTAAAAAAGCTCAAGTGCAAATCGTTCAAAGTGAAAAGATGGCTTGCCTTGGTCAGCTTGTAGCTGGGGTGGCTCACGAAATTAACAATCCAGTTAGTTTTATCTCCAATAATATCCCTATTGCCAAGGAATATATTACCGATTTGATCGAGATGACTCGGCTTTGTCAGCACAACGTTACTTCGACCTCAGAATTTGAGGATAAGTGCCAGGAGATTGAGTTAGATTTTATTGTTGAAGATTTGCCAAAAGTTATTGATTCAATGGCGGTGGGAACAGAGCGACTTTACAATCTTTCTATGTCACTGCGTAATTTCTCTCGGTTGGATACATCGGCACTAACGCCAGTGAATATTCACGATGGGCTAGATAGTACCCTGTTGATTTTAGGTCATCGATTGAAAGGTAAAGGCACTCACCCAGCTATTAAGGTTATTAAAGAGTACGGCGAATTACCGCTGGTCGAGTGCTATCCTGGGCAAATTAATCAGGTGTTTATGAATGTACTAGCGAATGCAATTGATGCTTTAGAAGAGTCTACGATCAGTTGTCCGCTCTGCGGGGAAAAGCAACAGAACAATGACAATCCACAGATTCGGATCTCTACTGAAATGCTTCAGAGCGGCAGAGTGGTGATTCGGATTGTTGACAATGGGCTGGGGATAACGCCGGAGATAATGCAGCATTTATTTACGCCAATGTTTACTACAAAATCAGTGGGTAAAGGGACAGGTTTAGGCTTGTCTATTAGCCGTGAGATTGTAGAAGCAAAACATGGTGGTACGCTGACCTGCATCTCCTCGCCCGAATGGGGGGTAGAGTTTGTAATTGAGCTTCCTATTCAGCATTAGTAATGGGGATTTTTTATGGTGAATCTTAGTTTGGCTGTTTTGTCAATATACCGTTAATTTAGCGATCGCCCATGTCGAATCTATCAATCACGATACACTGTCAAACTCTTCGCCACGTATCCAGAAGCAGAGGGCTTGTCCGAACTGAAATTAGAATTTCCCAAAGCAACTCCGGTATCGCAAGCCCTAGAACCCCTGAGTGCCACTCCCCCCCTGTTCTAGGATCGATCGCACCCGCTTCGCTATCAACAAGGAATTTGCCCTCACCCCACCCCACTCCAAAACGGTGATGAAGTCGTCCTTATTCCCCCTGTCAGCTCTCCCCCTCTCCCCTCGGACGCTCCCCCGAGGGCGATTGGTTTGTCACCGGGCGGGCGATCGAGCTAAACTGAGAACTGAGGCCTCCCTTCGATCGAAAGAAGTCCTCAAACTTCTTGGAAGAAATTGTTTTACCTAGGAGTGGGTCAAGCCCACTTTTTTTGTTGCATTAGTTGCAGGAAAAGAGCTCAGGGCGTCTGACTTGCAAGTTGAGGACTGATTTAGTAGGGGTAATCCCCCCGCTTGAGATCCCTGCTGGGATGTTAGGTAAGTCCCAAAGTTGAAGACGAAAGTCGCAGCCACCTAATCAAACCACCTCAAAGCCAAGCAATCTCAACAACAAATTTTTCCTTGCCGTGTCCGAGTTTAGGAGTTTTAACTTAAGTATTCGATATGACTCATCCCCTAATCCCACAAATCATTGACTTAGCTACCCCCGTTGCGGAAACACTGGGATTGGAAGTAGTGGGAGCAGTGTTTCACACCAACCAAAATCCTCCCGTCTTGCGGGTAGACATCCGCAACCTCCAACAAGACACGGGTTTAGGCGACTGCGAGCGCATGAGCACAGCCCTCGATGCCGAGTTAGAGGCAGCCGACATCATACCCGATGCCTACGTGCTAGAGATTTCCAGTCCCGGAATATCCCGATTGCTCAGCAGCGATCGAGAATTCATTACCTTTAAAGGTTTCCCCGTGACAGTCAAAGCCACCGAACCGGACTCGCGAATCAAAGAGTGGAAAGGACTGCTCCTGTCCCGGGATGAAACAGCGGTTTATCTCAATCAAAAAGGGCGACAGGTTAAAATTCCCCGCCCTCAGATTGTCAAAGTTGAACTAGACGAAGGAAAGGAGAGGTAAAGGGAAATTTTGAGTTTTGAGTTTTGAGTTTTGAGATTGCCTCGCAGCAAGCTGAAAACGCTTGGCTGCGAGTTAATTTTTAACAATCCTATCTGTAGCTGCAGGTTGAATAGGAACAACAAATAAATTGTTACAGCACCCAGCTCCCCTTCTCCTATCCAGTAACTCATCACTCCTCTTTCATCACTTTTCCTTGAAACTTTTCAAGTAGAAATTACCGATTACCAGTTACTTATTACCACAGCAAAAAAGGAGCGTTTTATATGTCAATGGTTCCCCTGCCCGGACTAAAAGAAATGGTTGAAGGTATTAGCAAAGAACGCAATTTACCCAAACACGCCGTCCAAGCAGCCTTGCGAGAAGCCCTGCTCAAAGGATACGAACGCTACCGCCGCACCCAAAAACTCGATCACTTCAGCGAAGAATACTTCGACAACTTTGATGTAGAACTCGACGCCGAACAAGAAGGTTTCCGCGTTTTAGCCAACAAAACTATTGTCGAAGAAGTCATCAATCCCGATCACGAAATCTCACTTACGGAGGTGCAAGAAGTAGCCACGGAAGCTCAACCGGGCAGCATCGTGCTCGTAGACGTAACACCAAATCAAAAAGAATTTGGTCGCATGGCCGCCATCCAGACGAAACAAGTTCTAGCTCAAAAACTGCGCGACCAACAGCGCAAAATGATTCAAGAAGAGTTTAAAGATTTAGAAGAAACCGTTCTTCAAGCAAGAGTTCTCAGGTTTGAGAGACAGTCGGTAATTTTAGCAGTTACCAGCAGCTTCGGTCAGCCAGAAGTAGATGCCGAACTCCCTAAGCGCGAACAGTTGCCCAACGACAATTACCGAGCAAACGCTACATTCAAGGTTTATCTCAAAAAAGTAGGCGAAGGCTCTACTAGAGGGCCGCAGTTACTTGTTTCTAGAGCAGACGCAGGTTTGGTGGTGTACCTGTTTGCTAACGAAGTACCAGAAATAGAAGACGGGGTGGTGAGGATTGTCGCCGTGGCCAGGGAGGCAAATCCGCCATCCCGGCACGTCGGCCCCCGGACTAAAATAGCAGTTGATACTCTCGATCGCGACGTAGACCCTGTAGGAGCCTGCATCGGAGCGCGGGGATCGCGGATTCAGGTAGTAGTCAACGAATTGCGCGGCGAAAAAATCGACGTGATCCGCTGGTCTCCAGACCCAGCAACTTATATTGCTAACGCTCTAAGTCCCGCTAGAGTAGATGAAGTGCGTTTAGTTGCTCCAGAAGGCAGGAGAGCTCACATTTTGGTCGCTGAAGACCAACTGAGTCTTGCCATTGGCAAAGAAGGTCAGAACGTCCGCCTAGCGGCCCGCCTAACAGGTTGGAAAATCGATATCAAAGATATTGCTAAGTACGATCGCGCGGCCGAAGACAGCAAATTGGCAGCAGAAGCAACTAGGCTTGAAGAACTAGCAGGCGACTACGATGCTGACGAAGCGGGGGACTACGACGGCGACGAGGAAACCCCAGAATTTGAGGAAGAGGAGGCGGCCGCCACGGAGGAAACCGAAGCCGCAGTCTAAAAACTGTGACATTTACCGAAGAAGAATTTAGAATTCAGGAGCCAGAATCCAGAATGGGTTCTGTGCGACAGGATGGATGATCGAGGTTGAAAGGCCCTGATTAAAATCGGGGCTCGCAAAAAAAAATTTTCCGTGACCGTTACCCCTGACTTGGGGCATAGCGTATTTTGAATTCTGAATTCTGTCTTCTGATTCCTTGTCATAAGATTTTCTCTCTTCGGGAGACAAGCAGGACTTCTCCCCTACTCCCCTCTCTCCCCCTAATCCCCCTCTCACAAGAAATGAAACCGAACTACCGGTGCTGTGCAAGTTGTCGAAAAATAGCTCCTAAGGAAGCTTTTTGGCGAGTAGTCAGGCTCTATCCTTCTCATCAGGTACAATTAGATCGTGGCATGGGCCGTTCTGCTTACCTGTGTCGGGAAACAGAATGCCTCAAAGCAGCTCAGAAAAAAAATCGACTTGGGCGATCGCTCAAAGCGCCTGTGTCTGACGAACTGTACCAAACACTTTGGCAGCGTTTAGCCACATCTGACTGTAGATCTTACTCTGGCTCACCCGGATGAAAAACCGACAATAGTTCGGCATCGACTGTATAAACCCTCTTGGCAGCCCTACCAGTAATTACCGGTAGCGCCAGCTATAAAACCCCAATCCGATCTGCCCACCAGTCTGGAAAGATTTGTGTCAGATTAGATAAGGGTAGGGTACTAGCAGAGGTATCCTCAAGGTGGAAAGGCAAACTTTGAAGCTTGAGAGAGTGGTTTTTGCCAAAACTCAGACTTCGGAGTTCCAAGTTGCCAAACAGACTTGAGAATTCTTCAACCGCAGACTTCAGCGAGTTGCATCTTTCTAGATAAAATTGCTGAGAGAGTACCGCAACCCCGATTCCTGACACTGAATCAATCACACCGAATGATGTCGTCATTAGCACAAAAAATCACAATGTAAAAACTGGTTGGCATAAAAGAGGGCAGAGTGGATGAACAACGGCAAAGTAAGAATTTACGAATTATCACGGGAACTAAATTTGGATAATAAAGACATCTTGGCAGTATGCGAGCGGCTCAATATTTCAGTCAAGAGCCACAGCAGCACAATTACAGAATCAGAAGCAGAGCGCATTCGCAAAACGGCGGAAAAATACGTAGCCAGTAGCCACTCTTCCCCCGGCAAGCCAGCTCCACCCGAAAGAGCAGCAGCGCCATCTAGAGAATCTGGCCCTCACCCTAACGACCAACAAAAAAAGCAGCAAATTTTAGAAATACGCAGTCCAAAAGTACGCCCGGCTGGTGCTTCCTCCCAGCCTGCAGGCAACGAGGAGAACAAAAACCAGCCTGCGGCAACCGTGGCAACTCCTCCCAAGTCGCCTGCAGCTCAACAACTCCAGCCTCCAGCTAAACCGAATATCAATCGACCTGTACTGTCGAAGCCAAATGTCGCTGTCTCGGCGGCTCCGTCAGAAGTGTCAGAAACTATAGGTGCGATCGCCCCGGAAACCACCGCCCAGGCTCAGGCACCTGCGGCACCTCAACCGCCGTCGGAAAAGGCTCCAGAACGCACCCAGCAACCGCCTATCGCCCCTCCCGCGCCCTCGGCCAAACTCACGTCGCCGCCAGTCAGAGGGGCGTCCGAGTCGGCTAGCCGTACCCCACAAAATCTGGGAAACAAGCCGGTACTCAAACTTGCAAAAACCGAGCAAGAGCAATCAGGACAGTCAGAAACTCTGGAAGCGCCGGCTAAACCGAGTCGCCCCAGCAGACCTGCACCGGGATCTGCTACCGAATCTCGCGACGCGCAAAGACCGCGCCGGGAAGGCGCTGGTGGCCCAGTCAAAACTCCACTTGCCGATCGACCCCAGCCCGGCGGCCCGCGCCGGAGTCTTGCCCCCGCAACGTCAGCTACCGGGCTGCGTAGCCGGGGCGGTGGCACCGGAGCCATAGGGGATGACACTGATGACAATGAAGAAGATAATACGCCGTTGCTGGAGATTCCTCTCCTCGAAAGGCCCTCCCTCCCTCGTCCTGCCAAAAAGACATCGGTCATTTGGGAAGAAGATGATGACGAAAACTCAGATGCTGCTAAAGCTGCTAAGGCTGTTAAGGCAAAACGTTCTCGCCTCAAACCCATAGACGAGGATGATGATGACTTAGAAAACGGCTTGGATCTGCCAGCACCAGTCACGGTCAGCCTGTCCCTAGCCCGCCCAGCTAAAGCGAAGGGACAAGCAGCACCCAAGTCAACACCAACTCCGGGCGCACCCGGAAGCAGCGGAAAAAATAAGAGACCAGGCCCTTCTCACGATAAAAGTTCTTCTTCAGGCTCGAGCGGGGGACGCGGCAACCGGGGCAAAACAGCGGAAGCTAAGGTTGAACGTCCAGAAAAGCTGCTGCTGAGCAGGCCGATGACCGTTCAAGAACTAGCAGTTACTCTGGCTGTTCCCGAAACCGAAATTATTAAGCGGCTTTTCTCTAAAGGAATTGCGGTAAATATTACCGAAACCCTGGACATTCCAGCGGTGAGGATGGTAGCCGAAGAAATGGGCGTAGAGGTGGAAACCCCTGAAAAAGTAGCCCCAGCTATCAAAGTGATCGAGATGCTGGACGCAGCGGATTTGGAATACCTCGAACGCCGTCCCCCAGTAGTAACGATTATGGGTCACGTGGATCACGGTAAAACTACCTTGCTCGACTCGATCCGCAAAACGAAGGTGGCTCAGGGAGAAGCTGGGGGCATTACCCAGCACATCGGTGCTTACCACGTGGATGTGGTACACGAAGGCAAGAGCCAGCAGGTGGTATTTTTGGATACGCCGGGTCACGAAGCCTTTACAGCGATGCGGGCTCGGGGAACACGGGTTACGGACATCGCCATCTTGGTGGTGGCGGCGGACGACGGCGTGCGACCCCAGACAATTGAAGCGATCAGCCACGCGAAAGCGGCGAAAGTGCCAATTGTCGTGGCTATCAATAAAGTTGACAAGGAGGGTGCTCAGCCGGAACGGGTGAAGCAAGAGCTTACTGAGTACGGCTTGGTGGCAGATGACTGGGGCGGCGATATCACGATGGTTCCAGTCAGCGCGATCCGAGGCGAAAACCTGGATACGCTGTTGGAAATGATTCTGACAGTCGCGGAAATGGAAGACCTCAACGCCAACCCGCATCGACCGGCTAAGGGTACTGTGATTGAAGCTCACCTCGACAAGGCAAGGGGGCCTGTGGCAACTCTGCTGGTGCAGAACGGCACTCTGCGAGTGGGCGATATTGTGGTCGCAGGCTCGGCTTTGGGCAAGGTGCGGGCAATGATCGATGACCGGGGCGAGCGCGTAGAACACGCAACTCCATCCTTCGCGGTGGAAGTGCTGGGGCTGCGGGAAGTTCCTCGCGCCGGAGACGAGTTTGATGTCTTCGCAAACGAAAAAGAAGCAGCGGCGATCGCCTCTGGAAGAGCTACTTCCCAACGAGATTCCCGCCTGCTGCAAGGCGGCCGGATCAGCCTCAGCGGCTTCTCTCAACAAGCTAAGGAAGGCGTTCTCAAGGAACTCAACTTGATCTTGAAGGCAGATGTCCAAGGCTCCCTCGAAGCAATTGTCGGCGCTCTGACTCAACTTCCTCAAAAAGAAGTTCAACTCCGACTTCTGCTATCTGCTCCTGGGGAAATTACAGAAACAGATATTGACCTCGCTGCAGCTAGTAATGCTGTAATTATCGGGTTCAATACTACTCTCGCCACCGACGCTCGCCTCGCGGCTGACCAAGCTGGCGTAGACGTGCGGGAATACAGCATCATCTACAACCTCTTGGATGACATTCAAGGGGCGATGGAAGGCCTGCTGGAACCCGAATTGGTGGAAGAACCTTTGGGTCAAGTCGAAGTGCGCGCTGTCTTCGCGATCGGTCGCGGGGCTGTGGCTGGATGTATGGTACTCTCTGGCAAAGTCGTCCGTAACTGTAAGGTGCGGGTGCGCCGGGGCAACAATGTCGTTTACGAAGGTGTCCTCGACTCCCTAAAACGGATGAAGGAAGACGCCAAAGAAGTCAATGCTGGCTTTGAATGCGGCATTTCCTTGAGCGGGTTTAGCGACTGGGCGGATGGCGATATTATTGAAGCCTACCGGATGGTTACTAAACGCCGGACTCTCTCTCAATAGTTTTGAGTTGTGAGTGTTGAGTTGGAAGAGAATGTTTGAGTGATGGCAACCAAATTGCCGATCGCTCCCAACTATTCTCTTCACTCAATACTCCGAAACTCATCACTCTCAACTTTTGTTTTTAACTTATAGCAGAAGGAAGAAGCCAGAAGGCAGAAGGTTTTAGTTATCGAGGAGAGAAGGAAGAAGTAAGAAAAGCAAATATATCCACAATTAACAACGTCCTCATCGTCTTGGCTGTTGCTGCTAAAAATTCAAAATTTAAAACTCAAATAAGACTTACGCAAAGCAACCGAGTTTCATCACACAATGCTTGGTTTGACCGCTAGATATCTACTCCTCGAAGCGGGTTTCTTGGTTAAGAGTGCATCCCAGACTATCAAAACTCAAAATTCAAAACTCATAACTCATAATTATTGAAAGTGCGTTCTTTTTGGTCAGATCCTTTTTTGTGGATTCACCTTTCTGGGGCGGCTACACTGCCGATTTTCCTGGGACTGTGCTTGCTGGGACTCGCAGTGGGTTCTCCCCTGCTCCCTGTCTGGTTAGAAATATTTTTAGTGGCTGTAGCAGGTATTGTTCCTGTGCTGTGGATGCAGTGGTTCCGCCCTTTTTACATTTTTAGTATTTTAGTTGTGGCGGTGAAACCGCAGAATTTAACTTCTGTACAGCACCGGATTCTGACTCGGTTTAAAACTAAGTTAAATCAAGGAATCGCTCTTTTTGTAGCTGTTTTGCTGGCAGTAATTTTGTGGCAGCTTTACCGATGGGCCCCCCTGGCGGCTTCGGTGGCTCCCTTTCCTCCTTCCTGGCGGTGGGCTGGATTGTTGTTGGCAGTTGCTGCTTTTTTAGCGAGCAATTTGTTTTTGCAGGTGTCTGCTAGTGTTATGGCGGTTTTGCTGACGCCGGAATCAGAATTTGCTGCAACAAAGCCTCATGTTTTAGAAAAAATTCGGCAGGATTTTACGATCGCGCCTTGGCAAGTCGATCGACTTTTGCCGGCTTTTGCAGCCGAGACAACTGCCACTGTGGCTGCACCTGCAGAGTCCATTGGGCCAGAATCCGGCATGGGGAACTCGTCAGTCCGCAGTATTGTCAACCCACAACCTGCTGACACCAACGGCGTTACATCTTTACCCGAAGAGTCGATCGAAAAAAAGTGAAATAAAAAATTAATATGGGGGCAATTGTAGTTTAAGCTACTTTAATTCGTACCGATGTATGCTGTGAAAAAAAAAGAGGTAATGCCCCTCTTGTGATAGAGATTATTAATAGTCTTAATATTTAATTTTTAATCGCAGGTTGTGGATATTTTCTGTTGGCTCTTTGGAGAGAAGAATCTATAATAGAGAGTGTCAAAGTCAGCTTTCAATCCTTACAGAGGATTAAAACAGAGGTATAACAATATGGCGAATTATCTACCGCTCGCACAAGAACCTCAAGCAGCACAGCCGATGGAGCTGTGCGAAGATTCTGAAATCTGGGGCAGTCTCAAATCCGCGATCGGCGCCAGTTCAGGATTTCAACGCTGGCAGCTAGAACTCAATTTTGAGCGTCAGCAGCAAAATGCCACCATCGATCAGCAGGTTCGTTGCTATCTGCGGGAAACTTTAGAAACTTTGGCTTATTGAGTACCCTAAAAACAAATATTGTCACGGTTTGTGCATTTTACAGCCAAATTCTGCTGGCATCCCCTCCAATATGCTAAGTGAGTGCCGAGAGTGAGTGTCGAGCTGAACTTCGGGCATCAAATTGCAGGGGACAGTATTTCTGCTTACGCAGTGCGGATTAATTT
>NZ_JAUBQR010000371.1:0-3209 GCF_036701385.1 Microcoleus sp. Pol12B4
AGTTTATTAATGTGTGTTTTTTTAGGTATAGAGACTTATCACAAATTTAAGTGCGCTAAACCGTACCTACAAGTTGGCGGTATCCTACACATGAAAGCAACTTTGGTAGATATAATGTAATAGAACTGAGATCATTCCAACTAGGTAAGCGCGGATACAAAAGTTGATAAAGCTGGAACAAGAATTGCCTAGTTCTTATTAAATGCCAGAATTCCTTCTGGCGCTACACGTACAAAGTCTGTATTAAATGCCAGAATTCCTTCTGGCGCTACACCTACAAAGTCTGCATCCAGGGACTGTGAGATTTTTTGAAAATGTTTACTACCACAGGAGAAGATTGATATGACAGATCCAAAAGTAACCGAGGAACCAATTTTAGAGGCAACTGTCGAAACGACGGAGCTCGTCAAGAAAGAGATGCCCGACGCGACTGATGAGGCGATCGCAGAAACTGCGGCGCTGTTTGAAGCAATTAAAAAACGCGCCACCGCCGAAGTGCAAGCAGCGGGCGAACTCACCCGCGAAGCTTATTTAAAAGCTGTGAATAAGGCCTCCGGGGCGATCGAAGAAAATAAGGATCTCGCCCACGAGAGATTCACAGAAGCAGTCAAGCTGATTAAAAAAGAAACTGAGAAAAATTGGCTGGTGGTAGATGCGATTAAAACGCGGGCGCAAGCGCAGGTGCAAGATGCCGGCGAAGTCAGTCGCGAAGCTTATTTGAAAGCAGTGCGACAAGCGCGAGAAGCGGTGGAACAAAATAAATTGATCGAACGCGATCGCATCGAACAAGCTGTTGACCACATTCACACGGAAGCTGAAAAGAATTGGCACGTTATTGTGAAGCAAATTGAGTCGATAGGCACTCGCTTGACGGATGCGGCTAAGTCTGCATGGACAGCACTGACGGCGTTTTTTGACAAGTCTCACAGCGATCGCGGGGATTCCTAGAAGGGCCAGCCGGGGGTTGGGAACTCCCAGCGGCTTGTTAGGGTAGTTAGCTTTGGAATTAATTCCAAAGCTAATGGCGATCGTGGGTGTATTTGCATTCAGCAGAAGTTTCAGGCATACTGCATAATTAAAAAGCTTTATTTTTAGTCCACAACCCCCAATTATGAGAAGTTACTACTGCGGCGAACTGCGAAGCGAACACATCGGAGAGACTGTCACCCTTTACGGCTGGGTGGATCGCCGCCGCGATCATGGCGGGGTGATTTTTCTGGATGTGCGCGATCGATCGGGTATCGTGCAAATTGTCAGCGATCCTGAACGCACCCCCGATTCCTATCACGGGGCTGAGGCTTTACGCAGCGAATACGTGGTTAAAATTACTGGGCGAGTCACCGGCCGCCCCGAAGATTCCCTCAACCCGAAATTGCCTACGGGTGAGGTGGAAATTTATGCTGACGAAATTGAGTTGTTAAATGCGGTTCGCAAACAGTTACCGTTTCAGGTGGCGACGGCGGAAAATGAAAGCGTGCGGGAAGATTTGCGCCTGAAATATCGCTATTTGGACTTGCGGCGCGATCGTATGAGTCGCAATTTGCAGCTTCGCCACCAAGTTGTGAAAGCGATGCGCCGCCACTTGGAAGATGTGGGAGGTTTTATTGAAGTTGAAACACCGATTTTAACTCGATCGACTCCTGAAGGTGCGAGAGATTATTTAGTGCCCAGCCGCGTCAATTTGGGCGAATGGTACGCTTTGCCGCAGTCGCCGCAGTTGTTCAAACAATTGTTAATGGTTTCGGGTTTGGACAGATATTATCAAATTGCGCGCTGTTTCCGCGATGAAGATTTGCGCGCCGACAGACAGCCGGAATTCACACAATTAGACATGGAAATGAGTTTCATGTCTTTAGAAGAAGTTATCGAATTAAACGAAGGTTTAGTCTCCCAGATTTTCCAAAGTGTCAAAGGCGTAGAATTGCCTCGTCCTTTTCCGCGCTTGACTTACGCTGAAGCAATGGATCGCTACGGTAGCGACAAACCAGACACTCGCTTCGGTATGGAATTAGTCGATGTTTCCGATTTGATGAAAGATTCGGGATTTAAAGTATTTTCCGGGGCGGTTGCTGCGGGCGGAATTGTGAAAGTTTTGCCGATTCCCGGCGGGAATGATGCGATTTCTAACGTGCGGATTAAACCGGGCGGCGATTTGTTTAAGGAAGCCAGCGAAGCGGGTGCGAAGGGATTGGCTTACATTCGCGTGCGGGATAACGGCGAAATTGATACGATCGGCGCAATTAAGGATAATTTGACGGAAGCGCAGAAACAGGAATTGCTCGATCGCACGGGCGCGCAACCCGGTCATTTGTTGTTATTCGCAGCGGCTGACGTGACAACTGTCAATAAGACTTTGGATAGATTGCGTTTGTTCGTCGGTAACGAATTGGGATTGATTGATAAAGACAAGATGAATCTGCTGTGGGTGACAGATTTCCCGATGTTTGAATGGAACGCTGACGAGAAGCGTTTGGAAGCTTTGCACCACCCGTTTACTGCGCCGCATCCTGACGATATTAATGATTTGAAAACTGCGAGGGCTCAAGCTTACGATTTGGTGTTAAACGGTACAGAAGTCGGCGGCGGTTCTCTGCGGATTTATCAGCGGGATGTTCAGGAAAAGGTGTTTGAGGCGATCGGCTTATCGACGGAGGAAGCTTACAATAAGTTTGGCTTTTTGTTGGATGCGTTTGAGTATGGAACTCCGCCCCACGGAGGCATTGCCTACGGTTTGGATCGGTTGGTAATGCTGTTAGCTGGCGAGGAATCTATTCGGGACGTAATGGCTTTTCCGAAGACGCAGCAAGCGGGGTGTTTGTTGACAAATGCGCCGTCTGGGGTGGATGAGAAGCAGTTGAAGGAGTTGCAAGTGCGATCGACTTATACGCCCAAGTCATAAGTATGTAAAATACCTTGACCATTCTCAATCATCCTTTCAGGGCGGGCTAGAAGCCCACCCCACAATAAAATTCATCTGTTGTGGAACAGGCATCTTGCCTGTTCTTGAGAATGGTGCAAGATGTGTGATAAAATAGAGTTAGAATAAAAAAAAGTTTTCATATTAACACTTTTTTTAACGGCTATGGCAATAATTATGATTCAAGTTGATGAAAATATTAAGACAGCTTTTGAAGAAGCTAGTCCTAAGACTCAGCAAGAGTTAAGTTCGATTATTCAATTGTTTTTTAGACAAAATTTACACAATAAAA